>JAQUSE010000072.1 GCA_028715235.1 Candidatus Omnitrophota bacterium
CGGTCATACGGTTTCACCTCCTTTCGTTGGTTTGTGTGTCTTAAAGCACCCCAACCCTATAACAAAACCCGTACAAGTCAAGATGAATCAACAGATTTTTTAGATTAAGCAGATTACGGGTCTCTATGCGTATATATCGGCTTTTTTTGTGATTTGTCACAAGAGCGCAGTGTGACAGTTTGAGAAAAAAACCGATATACACGCAGTAGAGGTGAAAAAGTGGGGCAACGGATAAGCAATAATTTTAACAAACGATTCGGGGATCGGATCCGTGTGGTTTATTCACAGAATTCTTCTTCCCTGGATAAGCAGCTTCAAAACGGAAGTGTCTGCGAAGCAATAACAAAAGTGATATCGGGCATTTTGGGCAGAGAGCCTACACAGAAGGAATTGCTGGGGATCGAAGATCTGGCGAAGGCTAAAAAGAAGAAATAGCGATATCTCCGCATATATTTGTGAGCCCTCCGTGATTTACTTCATTCCTTCAGAATTCTATCGTTAAGTTAAGACTCATTTAAGGACACCTCAACCAAAACAAGGAGGTGTCTCATGAGCCTTAATTACGGAGCTTTATTTGAGGATTGGGAACTTGCTCTTGTAAAGAAGGTGATTAATGATTACAGAAAAGAACGAAAATATCTAAAGAGAGAGGGGTTCGATGATCTCTTGCAAGAGTGTCTTATGCGCTGGCTGGAGGTTCGCGACCGGTATGATCCAGCCCGCGGCGCCTCGAGAAAGACCTATATGGCGGAAGTTGTTGGGAGCGTGCTTGGCCGGCTTATGGAGAAAGCAAGGGCCGATAAGCGCAAGGCATTTTATGAAAGCATATCATTGGATGGACATCTTAACGATGAAGAAGATGCGCCTGCCTTAAAAGATAGAATCATAAAAAACGATGATGCCCCGCCTCAAATAAATTCAGAACTCAAAATAGAACTTTCCAAGACATATCAGAAACTCACACCTCAACAACAACAGCTATGCAGGCTTTTGGGTGAAGAGGGCTTGAGCATAAGCGAGACCTCCAGGCGGCTCGGTAAGCACAGAATGATTATTTACCGAGAGATAGCCAGGATAAGGGAACTCTTCGAAAAAGAAGGACTTAAGGATTATCTGTAATATTTTTTCCAGCAGGTGTGACAGTTTTAAAGAAAAACCGATATACAGATAATGGAGGCAGTCAAGATGACCGATGTATGCAAGTTTAAGTTTCGTGAAAAGGTGGGCAAAAAGATTATTGAGAAACAGATAGCCCGCGCTATTGAAACTGCCGAATACGTCTTTGGCCAGGCTAAGGTAAGGCTTCATGCCGGGTATCTGGCCACTGACGATAAGGCAGTTATCGACGCCTCGAATGAGGTTGGCGAATACATTGCCCAAGTATTTATAGGCTTAATGACACGCAAGCTTGGGGAAGATAAATTTACCGTGGAGAAAATAAGGAGGAGTGACGAGCTATGAAAGTTACCAAAGGCTTCAAGAAGTTTTATAAAGGGCTTAGTCCGTATAATCGGCGGAAGCTTATCGAAGCAAACCGCCCCTGCGGGAAAGAAAAAAGAAAGCAAAAGAAGAATGCATGAAATTCTTATCGCTTTGCTCCGGTTGCGGAGGCATGGATCTCGGGATAGAAAAGGCGGGCTTTAAATGCTTAGGCCAAGTCGAGATAATGACTTACGCTTTAAAAGTCTTGAAAAAGAACTGGCCTCTCGTCCCAAAACATACGGACGTCTTGACCTTGTTGCGTTCGGCTTCCCTTGTCAGGATATATCGAACGCAAACCCGAAAGGAAAGGGTATTACGGGCGAGAAGAGCAATATCTTCTTCGAGTGTATGCGTATTGCGAAACTACTTAATCCTACTTGGTTACTCATTGAAAACGTCCCCAGACTTCTTTCGATTAACGAGGGCCGGGACTTTGCGCTTGTCCTCAAAACGCTTTCCGAAAGCGGGTACGGGTATTCGTGGAGAGTTCTGGACAGTCAATACTTCGGAGTGGCCCAACGGCGCAAAAGGATCTTCATTGTCGGACGTTTTGGAGGAGTGTGTCCACCCGAAATATTATTTGAGCAAGCTTGCGGTAGCCGGCATGATCCGGCGCTCGAAGAAATGGGGCCGAGGGGGCTATGTATTTCTACTAAGTGCGGGGACAGGCAGGATCCGACAGCTGAGACGTTTATCGCTTCAACGATTCGAGTCAATCGTGACGGGCAAGGAAGCCCTTTCAACTTCGGGGGAGAGAATATCGTCGCGCAAACGCTTGGCGCGACCCCGAGAGGAAATACTTCCTTTATATGGCAAGACACTCATATTGCGCAAGCTTACCCCGATAGAAAAGGAAGCGTTGCAAGGGCTTCCAAAGGACTGGACGCTCGTAGAGGAGTAGTCATTGGCAATGCCGTAACTGTTCAGGTTGCGGAGTGGATCGCAAAAAGAATTTATGATTACGAAAGAAAGAATAGGCTTGGTTATTAATGCGAGGCTTTCAGTATTTGGAGAACAGTTTCTTTAATCTATGCAAAACGAGAAATATTTTCAAGATCTCGCAACTTCTTCTGATTTACCTGCGGGGACTTTATTACTATTTCGGGAAGCCTACGTTTTACTGGAAGGATGAGCACATCATGCAGCACTTAGGTATAACACGCAATACGCTAAGACAAGCGCGTAAGATCTTAAGGGAACGGGGCGCAATAGACTATTGCGTGCATGCAGGGCGGGGCAAGGCCGTTCAGTACATCATGTTAAAGACGGACCTTGCCCCTGAATTAAAAGGGGCAAAAATTAACCCTTTTGTGGACAACTCTGGAAAAGGGTCAGTACTTGGTAGGAAAGGGGTAAATTTTGACCCTTTCGCTGAGCACGAAAAGGGTGAGAAATTCACCCCCAAGAGTTAATAGAGATATATAGCAGTAGAGTTATGGCTTGTGGATAAGAGAGGCTTTGAGCATGTCTTTAAGGAAAAGATATTCACATTATAAACCGTTCGGGTCCTTGGAAGGCGGGTCGGGGTGCAGGTCGGGCGAGGCGAGGTCTGTCAGTGATTATAGTGAAAAAAAATGATGTCAATGTCAATTTGTTCGGGTATCGGGAATGTCTCGTTAAAAGGGGCAAAGAACCGCAATTACCTGTGTTTAAATGGGTTATGTCGATAATTTAAGGAGAAAAACGAGTGTCAAAAGTCAATTTAAACCCTGAAATCAGTGACATAAAGCTGTCAGATGTCATTCCGTCGCCGTATAATCCGCGCGGGATACTCGATGAGGCCTTGGCGGGCCTTAAGCACAGCCTTGAGAAGTTCGGTTATATCGACCTACTGATAGTCAACAAGCGAACCATGCATATCGTTTCGGGCCATCAGAGGTATAAGGTGCTTAAAGACGAAGGAGCCGATAGCATCAAGGTGATTATGGTGGACGTGGATGAGGCCTCGGAGCAGGCTATGAACGTGACCTTGAACAACGCCGAGATAACTGGCTACTGGACTACGGCCTTAATCCCTATCTTGGAGAAGCTCCGCAAGGAGATGGCCGATGACTACCTTCTCTTGAAGATGAAAGAATTGCGGGATACGGTCAGTAAGCTCGAAATCGAGTATTACGGAGAAGGCAAGACCCGCCCCGATGACATACCCGAACCGCCTATCGATACCGTGACGAAGCCGGGCGACTTGTGGATCCTCGGCAACCACCGCCTTTTATGCGGGGATTCTACAAAAGACGAAGATGTCGCGCGTCTTATGGCAGGAGAGAAGGCGGACCTATTCGCAACCGACCCTCCGTACTGTGTTGACTATACAGGCAAGAACCGCCCGGGCCACGGCAAGGACTGGTCTAACGTCTATCACGAGATCGATATCCCTGATGCAGGGGAGTTCATGAAGGCTTTCTTCTCGGTAGGGCTTAAATACATAAAAGAGCATACCGCCATTTATTTATGGCACGCTTCGAAAAGAAGGCGAACGATCGAGGATGTGACGCGGGAGCTGGGCATCCTAATGCATCAGGAGATTATTTGGGTCAAGCCGTGCTCGGTGCTTACATTCGCGTTCTACTCGTGGAGACATGAGCCGTGCCTCTTAATGTGGGTCAAGGGTCAGAAACCTCCCTATAAGCCGGAGGATAAGGGTATAGGCACCGTGTGGGTGTCGAATTACTTCAAAACGGGCGATCCCACAAAACCCGAATATTACACGGACACTTGGGAGCTTGACTGGGAAGGCAAGAAACGCAACACCGGCCTCGCGCATCCTACCGTAAAACCTACCGAGGTATTCGCAATCCCCATGCGCGTTCATACCTCGGTGGGTGATATCTGCTACGAACCGTTCTCGGGATCGGGTTCGCAGATTATAGCTGGCGAAAGGCTCAATCGCAGGGTATTCGCCATGGAGATTGAGCCGGTCTTCTGTGACGTTGCAATCAAGCGGTGGGAACTCTTTACGGGCAAGAAAGCGGTCAAAGAATAAAATGGATGACAAGAATCAGAATTTAGTCGAATTCGCCAAGAAGAAGCGTCATCTCGCGCTTGTCGAGAAGCTGGGTAAGGGCAGTCTTACCCCAAGAGAGATGAAGGAGCTTCAGGAACTCGAAAACGAGCAAAAGGGTATCAAGGTGATTCTGCCGCCCGGAGAGGTGGATCTCGCCACAATCTCGGTATATCTCGATAAATCGTCAAGAATGATACGCCGCTACATTAAACGCGGGATGCCCGTTGTCTGGGATGAGACGAACGAAATAACAAACTGTCGTTTTAAGGTCGCGGATGTCTTCAGATGGTTCTATGCGGGATGCGAGACAGGCGAGGATAATCGATCTCACTGGGATATCGAGTATAAAAAGAACAGGGCCAAGCTCTCCGAGATCGAGTTAAAAGAAAAAGAGCGCGAACTCATTCCTCACGTCGAACATGTATCAATATTAAAAAATCAGATTCGGGGCATAAAGGCGGGTTTCTTAAGACTGCCGAAGTATATAGCGCCGAAACTTTATCAGCAGGAGCCGAAGGTCA
This sequence comes from Candidatus Omnitrophota bacterium, assembly GCA_028715235.1. GTDB lineage: Bacteria > Omnitrophota > Gorgyraeia > 2-01-FULL-45-10 > 2-01-FULL-45-10 > JAQUSE01. Next base: position 5,008 of record JAQUSE010000072.1, read on the forward strand.
TCTGCGAAATGCTCGATAACGAGCTTCGTTACATAATAGGACAATTTTCGGGATCGTACTATGCCTCTAAAGATAAGTAAAAAGATTATTAAAACGGTAAAACCGTATATTCGGGACGAATGGGATCTCCCCGATAAGATCACCGTATCCGACTGGGCGGACCTGCACAGGAGACTGGATGTTAAAACCTCGGCCGAGCCGGGCCAGTGGAGCACATCCAGGACGCCATACCTAAAAGGCATCATGGACGCGTTCTCGGATCCGTTTGTTGAAGAAATTACTGTTATGTCGGCGTCTCAGGTAGGCAAGACCGAGGCGATGTATAACATGCTGGGTTATCTGATAGATCAGGACCCCGGGCCGTCGCTTATGGTATTGCCGAGAATAGACGACGCGCGGAGCATTTCGTCGAACAGAGTGCTTCCCATGATACAGACAAGTCCGTGTCTTGCGCGCTATATCCCGCCGAATTCCGATGAAATCACGAAACTCGAGTATCATTTCGACAGGATGATACTTTATTTCGCGGGATCGAACTCGCCCTCGGACCTCGCATCGCGGCCGATTCGCTACCTGTTTCTCGATGAAGTCGACAAATACCCGAAGTTTTCGGGAAGAGAGGCGGATCCGATAAAACTGGCGAGCGAACGACAAAAGACCTTCTGGAACAAGAAGACAGTTAAAGTCTCGACTCCCACCACAAGAGACGGCTATATTTACCGCGAATACGAAAAATCGGACATGTGTAAATTTTATGTACCGTGCCCGCACTGTCAGCACATGCAACTTCTCGTATTCAGCCAGATCAAATGGCCCAAGGAGGAATCAGGTCCCGAAGTCATTAAAAACGACAAGCTCGCATGGTATGAGTGTATCGAATGCAAGGGCAGGATCGAAGACAGACAAAAGTCCGTTATGATGCTTTCCGGCAAATGGACCCCGGAAATCAAAACCCGCACCAAGCACAGGGGTTTTTGGATCAATTCGCTTTATTCGCCGTGGCTCACATGGAGCGACATAGCGGCCGAATTCTTAAAATCAAAGGACTATATCGAACTTCTCATGAACTTCGTCAACTCATGGCTTGCGGAGGTGTGGGAAGAGAAGATTGAAGAGACGACAGTCGATAAATTGCGCACCTTATCGCGGGACTATACGGAAGGATCTGTGCCGGATGACTGTCTGGTCTTGACCGCGGGAGTCGATGTTCAGAGGGATCATTTTTATTACACTATACGAGGCTGGGGTTATTACGAGGAATCATGGCTTATACGCGCGGGCAGGTGCGAATACTGGGATGATATAGTCGATATAATTTTCAAGACCGAATATAAGAGGCTATCCAGCGAAGAGACGCTGTCGGTCTACATGTCATGTATCGATTCGGGGTTTAAGACGGACGAAGTATACAGGTTCTGCCGCAGCTGGGCCGATAAGACAAAGGCCATAAAGGGGCAGGAAGAGATATCGGGCGGCAGATTCTATCGGGCCACCAAGATCGACATTAACTCGAGAACCGGCTCCGTGATTCCCGGAGGCCTTGTTCTCTGGAATCTGAACACGAATCAATATAAAGATAAGCTCAATCGCCTTATTACCTCGAAGGATCCCGTCAAGTGGCATATCTTCCAAAGCCCCACGGATGAGTATCTTAATCAAATGGCTTCAGAGCACAAGGTCCTGATTCGTAATAAGACAACAGGCAGAGCGAAAGAGCTTTGGCAAAAGAAGAAAGAGGCGATCGCCAATCACTTCCTTGACGCGGAAGTGTACGCGCTTGCCGCCGCCGATATCATACGCGCCTTAAATATCAGAAAAGACGATTCGAAGAGAGTTTACAAAAAAGAAGCGACAAATAAAGAAACGTGGATCAGGCGAAGAGAAGGAACATGGTTATAGAATGGCTCGGTGGCTTGAGAGGCGAGAGGGGTGGCTCAAAAACGTACCGCGAAGCGAGCGCCCCGCGAACAGCGAAGTCAAAAAAAGCGAAGAGTACGGCGTTAAATATATCCCCCTTAGGTGTCCTAAGTGCGGATCAAAGAAGGTCAAATGTTACGCGACGTATCTTCCGACGAGATATCATACTTGTAAGTCATGCGGGCATAAATTTAAGTCAATAGAAGAGGATTAAGTGAAAAATAGCGATTTTTGTTTTGTAGTAACGACCTACTTGTCAAATTCAGGATTTATACTATCCTTAAGTTAAGAATAGTATAAAAACCGAGGAGGCGGCCACCTCTTCGGTATTATCCGGTAAAAAACCCGATTCCAAAGCTTTGGGTGGAGTCGGGTTTTTTATTGGACTGGAGGGGAAATGGCAGCGGCGACAAATGAAGAACTCGTAGAGATATTAAAGACCGCAATCGAAACCCGGTTAGCGGGAGGCGCGGTTCGATCCTATACGATT
>JAQUSE010000073.1 GCA_028715235.1 Candidatus Omnitrophota bacterium
GAACGGCCGTATCGCGTATCTCGCTTCCTTATGCCTGATCCTGTCGTGGAATTTTTCGGCCAGTATCTGCATATTCTGCGCGGACTTGGATAGTCCCGCAACACGCTGGTTCTTGCGAGGCTCAAATACCGTAGCCACTGCCATGACGCCCAACGCGTTCTCATCCAGATCCTCGAATACCCCGGCGTCGTAAAACTCGGCAAGCAGAAGTTCATATCCATATACGGCTTTTGCGAACAACCCTTTAGGCGTAAGAGAACCTTCATTAATATGGCCGAATTCTTTTAGTATTTTAAGTTTATTCTCCATGAGGCGCAGGGCATCTGCTTTTTTCTGCTGTCTCTCCTGGAAATAGTGGAGCGACAGCGGATAGATACCGAAGAGATCCTCCTTATATTTCTCGTAAAGGTTAAGGATTGTGGCGTATGACGCGTTAAACTGGCTCCTGACATCTTCCGGCGTGCCGTATATTATCCTCTTCACCTCATCGTACCGCACCCTGTGAAGATTTATTCTGGTATAGACAAAACCTTCCCTGTCTATGCCGCGCCTTCCTGCGCGGCCGGCCATCTGGTAAAAATCGCGCGTCTTGAGCGTCCTGACGTAGGTGCCGTAAAATTTCATCAATTCGTCGAATATCACCGAACGGCTCGGCATATTTATCCCCAAAGCAAAGGTCTCCGTAGTAAATATGACCTTCAACAGCCTGCTCGTGAAAAGCCTTTCTATAGCTTCTTTAAGGGTCGGAAGCATGCCTGCATGATGGAACGCGATACCCCGCTCTATTAACGGAAGCATGGATACCGCGCTCTTCTCATGTTTCAGGTCAAAACGGTCGCAGAGCGAGTCATACAATGACATGATTTTGGAGCGTTCCGATTCATCTAGAAAATTGTAGTTATACAGCTCAGAGGCGAGATATTCCGCCCTCTTCCTGCTGAAGACAAAATATATACAGGGTAGCCCGCCTTTGTCCTTGACGTACTTTATAAGCGCATGTGTCTTGTTGGGTTGGTACCTGCCGCGCGCCTTCGCGACATCGTGAAGAGACTCTACAACCCTGTTATGGATCTGGTAGAGAAAATGAAGGGGCACAGGCCTCTTGGCCTCTATCACTACTTTTATCTCTTTTTTATGGACAGATTCTATCCACTTTGCGAACTGCGTTATATTGGGTATGGTGGCGGAAAGACAGAGGATGTTCATGTGCGGCGGCATAAAGATAAGCGACTCTTCCCAGACGGTACCCCTTTCCGGATTGTCTATGTAGTGGACCTCGTCAAATATGACCCATGAGTATTTTTTCAGTGACTGCGGCTGGTCAAGTATCTTATTACGGAATATCTCTGTGGTCATTATGAGGACGGGCGCGTCGGGGTTCAGCGAAACATCGCCGGTCAATATGCCGATACTGTCCTTGTAATTGACCTGGAAATCGCGGAACTTCTGGTTGGATAGGGCTTTTATGGGCGCCGTGTATATGACGGCTCGGCCCTGCTGCAGGCAGGTCTCTATCACGTGTTCGGCTATGGCAGTCTTCCCGGCGCCCGTCGGAGCCGATACTATGACTGAATAACCCTGGTTTATGAAATCGATGGCTTCATTCTGGAATCTGTCGTATACCATACGTTTATTATATCTTAATATGTTGATTTATCCAATAGAATGTGTAAAATACGAAGTATATGGGATATGAGCAGACGATTGGAAAAGCCTGGAATGACCTATCGGGCCTGTCGTCCGAAAAGAGGCTGTCGGCAAAACTTCTTTCAGACATTTACGATATCGACGTCGACAAGAAGACAGTGTCCTCAAACTCATGCAATGTGCCGGCAAAAGATTATGTGGTAATAATAATACTGCACTACCTGATACGAAAACTTAAACTAAAAGCATTGCCCGTGGCTTCCGGCGAGTGGATAGACTTCAACCAGATAGAAGGCGGGCAGGGTTATTACCCGGCGTTCAAAAAGAGGACGATAGACCGGGTCGTAAAGAAGTACGGATACGCGCCTGAAGCGATACTGAAAATAGGTGACCGCCTGCCTGCAAAGAGGTATAATAAAGGCGACGCGGGGATTGTAATATACCCGTTCGATGAAGTCCCGGTACTCATAACTATATGGAAAGAGGATGATGAGTTCGGCCCGGAAGCGAATATACTGTTCGACAGGAACATCTCAAGCATATTCTGCGCGGAAGATATCGTTGTATTGACAGAAATGATAGCGCATTCTATCTGAAGACACATATTTTAGGAGCGTATTATGGCAAATTTATTCAATGCTGCCGAAGTAATAGACATGGGGATAGAGAAGGAGAAGAAGCGGCGCGATTTTTACGGCCTTGTAGCCGCAAAGTTTAAAGAACAGGAGATGATAGAGCTATTTTCAAAGCTGAGAGATTGGGAAGAAGAGCATATCAAAAAGTTCACGCAAATAAGGGATAGTGTTGAGGAATCAGAAGCCACGGAATCTTACGAGGGGGAGCTGGGGGCATATATGAAAGCGGTCATCGATGACATGCTCTATAAGCAGGTATCCGGGGCAGCGTTCAGCAAACACGTAAAAGACCCCTTGACAGCCATTAGATATGGCATAACATTTGAAAAAGACGCCATCCTTTTCTTCAACGAAATACTCCGTTATATGATTCCCCACAACAGAGAATCGGTCCAGAAACTTATTGACGAAGAGAAGGGGCATATTATATACTTAAGTGAGCTTAAACGGAAATATGAATAGTGTAAAAAATCGCCGAGGGAGGTGAGAATTATGGCAAGAACAGCGAGGTCGGATTCGTCTTGGGGTACGGCAAGCGCTTCCGCTAACCAGAGCCAGCTTACAGATATGATCCGTAAAAAAGCCTATGAGCTTTTCGAGAAGAGAGGCAAAAAAACGGGTCATGCTATGGAGGATTGGCTAGAGGCGGAAAGGATCATAAAGAGGAAAGCTTTTTAACCTTGGCTTACAAGGGATAAAAAAAGACGGTTGTCGCAGACCGTCTTTTTTTATACGGGTTTAACGAAATTTGACAAGGCTCGGGTGCTCATGTATACTATAAGCTAATTATTATATATGGCAGACACGATCGACTACACAAAACTCTGGTCTCCCGTTTTCGACAATATGAAGGAGTTCATCTTCTTCATAGATAAAGATTTTAATATAAGGCTCGTCAATAAAAGCTTCGCCGATTTCACCGGAAAACAGAAATCCTACTTCATCGGAAAAAAATGCTACGAAGTAATGCACGCCGCTAAAGAACCCATCAAGATATGTCCGCACAGAAAATCGATGGTTAACGGAAAATTTGCGAATGAGGAATTTTTTGAGCCCAGCATCAATAAGTGGCTGTGGGTAGCGGTTACTCCAGTATTTGATGAAGGCGGCAATATCCTCGGTTCTCTCTATGTGGCTACCGATATAACCGAACAAAAGACAGTACAGGCTGAACTCAAAAGAAAGATATCGTCTCTTGAGCGCTTTCAGCGAGTCACGGTAGACAGAGAGCTCAGAATGAAAGAACTAAAGACCAGGATCGCGGAACTCGAAGCAAAACTGGGCAAGGATAAAGCGTAACGATAAAAGTTAAGCAAAAAAGAGCTTATGGGACAAACAGGAAAAATAAAGACGGGTATAAGGCGCAAGGTAGCTCTCATCATATGCTTGTCCATAATTATCTGCGGAATAATAGGAATTTCCATAGGATACATCTTTGGAACACGGCTTTTGCTTGAAACGATCGGTACGTATAATAAATGCCTTGCTGAAACGCTGGCTGCTTTTGTAGCCGATGGAATAGGAGAAGAAGTTGAGGACATACAATCCTACGCAACAAGGCCCCTATGGATAGATATAGTTAAATCTGCAAACCTGAAATACCCGGAGATGGTTCCGGCTTCCAGAGATCTCTATTTTGCGGACATGGATAGGAAGTGGGCGTCCGCCGACAATGACAGTCTCCTGCCGAAAGAATACACCGGAAACAGGATAAGCCTCAGCATGAAAGATATTCTTAAGCTGAGGAACAATATCGTTGAACTATTTATAACTGATAAATTTGGAGGGTTAGTTGCGGCATCCGGCAAGACAACCGATTTCTATCAGGCCGATGAAGAGTGGTGGCAAAGGTCGTACGATGAAGGTAAGGGCGCGGTATTCGTCGGGGGGGTCGAGTTTGACCGGTCGAGCGGTTACTGGTCTATCACGATCGCCGCTCCTATAAGAGATGAGAGCGGAGGCGTGATCGGCATATGCAAGAACGTTATCTCGCTTACAAGGCTTTTCAAACCTCTGGAAAGCATAAATATAGGCAAAACCGGCCACCCGGTATTATTAGATAGGGAGGGGCGCATATTATTTCACCACGCCTCTTCCGCTATATATGACAAAGCATTTGAGGATGGGGTTGTTTTGCCTGTCTCATCCGGCAAAGACCAGTTTTCGATTAAATCGCGCGTTCATCCCGGCAAAGGCTTGGTGATCACGACATTTGCCCAGATAACCTCTACCTATCTTACTGATAATGGGATCACCTGGACGATCTTTATCGAGCAGGATAAGGCCGAGATAATGGCTCCGCTTTATCGGCTCACCACTCTCCTCGTCGTTATAATGGCTGTTCTGCTTATTATTATGTTTCCTCTGGGATCTAGCTTGGGAAGAATATTTTCAGCCCCTATCCACGCGCTCCACATTGCGACCGAACGCGTTATCGAAGGCGACTGGGACACCAAGATAGAGGTAAAGACAGGTGACGAAATCGAACAGTTCGCCAATACGTTCCAATTGATGATTGAAGACATAAAAAGCAAGAGGCAGGAACTGGTCGTCGCGAACGCGGCCTTGCAGGATATATCCAAAAACCTTGAAACTAAGGTCAATGACCGCACAAAAGAACTGCGTGACGCCCAGGAAGCGACGCTGAATATACTCGAGGACATAACAGACGTAAAGAATAAGCTGGAAGAAGCGCTGAAAATAAGGTTTATGTTTACGTCAACCGTTTCTCATGAACTACGCACGCCTCTTGCGGCGATCAAAGAAAGTCTTTCGATAGTGCTGGACGGCATTGCGGGCGGGATCAGCGACCAGCAGAAAGAGTTCCTTGATATGGCCAAGAGGAATGTCGACCGCCTCGCGCGCCTGATCAATGACATCCTGGACTTCCATAAACTGGAATCCGGAAAGATGTCGTTAACGATGGTCTTGAACGACATCAACAAAACTGTCGAAGAAGTGGCCTCGGCCATGAATCCGTTAATAAAGTCCAAAGGGTTGTCTATCTCTATGGAGCTTGCCGGCAACCTCCCCGAAATAATGTTCGACAAGGATAAGATAGTACAGGTATTGACCAATATTATCGATAATGCCGTTAAATTTACCGAGCGCGGAGAAATTACAATTCGGACAAAACAAGGCGATAATTTCATACAGGTCTCGGTCCAGGACACAGGCAGAGGGATCAAGCAGGAAAATATGTCAAGGCTCTTCATGCAATTTGAGCAGCTTCAGGAAAGCGGCGAGAGAAAAGTCGGCGGCACAGGGTTGGGTATGGCCATATCTAAAGAAATAATATCAAAGCATAAGGGAAAGATATGGGCCGAGTCGGAAGCAGGAATAGGCACTACGTTCAACTTTATACTGCCTGTCGGGGAAAGGAGGCGCTAGCATAATGAAAAAAATACTATTCGTTGATGACGAACCCGACATGCTCAAGATCGTGTCTTTAAGATTGAATGTGTTGGGTTACGACGTCACTACAGCCTCAAACGGCCGGGAAGCGCTCGACATAATACAAAAAATGACACCGGACCTGGTCCTTCTGGACTTACGCATGCCCCTGGCAAGCGGATATGACGTATACAAATATATTAAAACAAACGAAAAATTCAGATCTATACCCGTCATCCTGTTCACGACAAGCTTCGCGCACGACCTGTCGCTAAAAGCTAAAGAGCTCGGGGCTGATGATTACATAACCAAACCTTTTGATCCGCCGCTTTTAGCCGGCAAAATAGGGAAGTTAATTGGAAATTAATGACATACGGGCATCCATAACATAAGGAGCGGTAGAATGACAAAGACGACTGTTTTGATCGTAGATGACGAATTGGACTTCCTGGATCTTATGAGAACAAGGATAGAAAGTTGGGGCTACGGCCTCGCGACAGCCACAAATGGAAAAGAGGCAATAGAGGCGGTCCGCAAGATAAAACCCGACATTCTTATCCTGGATTACATGCTTCCAGACACGGACGGCATAGCCACATTGAAAGAGATACGCAAAACGGACGACAAACTGCCTGTGATAATGTTCACCGCTTATCCCGACGCCAAAGCGATGAAAGGCTCCGAAGAACTGAAGGTGAGCGCATTCATACCAAAACTGAGCGTCTACGCCGATGTGGAGGCTTCTCTGAAAGCCGCTCTGGCCATGGCCACAAAGAAGATATCGACGAAGGAGAGATGATGAGGCAAAAATTCAACTTTAACGAGGAAGACATACCGAAACAATGGTATAACATAGCCTCGGACCTCCCGAGAGCGCCCCAACCTCCGATAGGCCCGGATGGAAAACCGATAACGCCGGATATGCCGGCCACGGTATTTCCAATGAACCTGATAGAGCAGGAGGTAAGCCTCGAACGGTGGATAGACATACCGGAAGAGGTGCTTGAAATACTATATATGTGGCGGCCGGCGCCTCTTCGCAGAACCCTCTTTCTCGAAAAACACCTGAAGACGCCCGCGGGCCAGCGGGGAAGCGCGCTGGCGTTCGCCTGTAACCTGCTCGGCCTCGAATGCAAGGTCTTCATGGTCAGGATCAGCTTCGATCAGAAACCTTTTCGCAAGACCATGATGCAGATATGGGGCGCGAATCGCATCGCAAGTCCCAGTAAAGAGACGAATACCGGATACACCGGAAAGCCTAGGTATAGCTATAAGCGAGGCAATTGAGGCTACGCCGGCGGCGGGAGTAATTTCGCGGGACTGGCTTTCTCGTTCGTCTGCGACAAGATATACGGCGAAAAGATTCGGGTCACAGCGGTCGAGGCGTCAAGCTTTCCGAAAATGACCAGAGGGCCTTTCACGTACGACTTCGGGGATACGGCGCGCATGACGCCGCCACTTCTCATGTTCACGCTCGGCCACGCATTCACCCCGGCTCCTATCCATGCGGGAGGGGCTGAGATATCACGGTATGGCGCCTTTGGTCAGCCAATGCATAGTCGAGGGACTCGTCGAGCCGCGCGCTTACGGACAGCTGAAATGCTACGAGGCCGCGATGACATGGGCAAAGAAGGCAAAGACCGGCAAATGGTAGCCAATGAGAATATCTGTCAGGGTTAAGACA
>JAQUSE010000074.1 GCA_028715235.1 Candidatus Omnitrophota bacterium
AACTCGAGGGCCGTAGGTAAGGTCCACTCCCCTTAACCAGGAAACGTAGCCGACAATTAATTGTCGGCTACGTTCACCAATATTCGTATCCCACCAGTCACCGATGAGGCGGAGAGTTGCGGGGGCGGGGCCGGACACATCCTGCTGCGTCCCGTAAATCGGAAGGCGGATAGTGAATGTTGAACCCAGCCCTATTTGCGACTGCACACTGACACTACCGCCGTATTTCACGGCAAGAGCCCGCATTATGTTTGTTCCGCTGCCGCGGCCTTCACCTTTCGTAGAGACGACCAACTGCCTGGGGTCGTTAAATTGCGCCGCTTTTTCCGGCGTCATCCCGCATCCGACATCGGATATGGTTATGACCGCCATATCGCCTTCCCTGCCCGAAGATATGATTATACGTCCGCCGTCGCCCATCGCTTCGCACGCGTTCCTTATGATATTCAGGCATATCCTTAATACGTCTCCGGGCTTGCCGTAGACGTCGGGAATGTCCATCCTCGCCGGTATCAACATCTCCGTATTATGGTAATTGATCCGCTCCAGCCTGGCCGCCATATGCACTGCCTGGTCTATGGTCGAGCCGGATACAGAACCCGCGGAGGAGGACGAGTAAGAGTCCAGTATCATCACGACAGCCCTGCACGCGTCTTCAAAAGCGTCGGCAAGATAATCATCGTTAAAATCCTGCAGATATACTCCTCTGATATGCCCTACGGTGACCGGGTTTAGAGAATCCTTGATGCGCGCGCTCAATTCATCGAATGACCTAATTCCCTCATCCAGGATCCGGGAGTCATTTTTATCGATACCTTCTTTTATCCTGTCAAGCGCCGTCAAGAACGCTTCGCCCAAAGAGGCCACCGCGCCGGCCTCTTCGGCCGCGGACGCGTTGTCGCGTTTTTCCGACTCTTCTAAATAAACGGCTTCCGCTATCGAAATGATAGTCCCCAGATACGCCCTGAAATCATGCCGCACTTCACGGATCACCGCTATATCGGGAAGCGGGGTTTCGGCTAAAACGGTAATAATGTTTCCGATCCCGCCTCCGTATACTTCACGGGCGCCTCTTTCGTATTTATTGCCAAAGAGGGCTCGCCGGGCCACCCTTAGATCTGAACTTAGCGATTCTAACGTAAAGGTATATAATGGAGCCATTAAAACAGTGACTACGACGAGAACCGGTTTTTCCAGGAACGATATATCTATACCGGTTATGAGCCTGAATATCCCGCATGTCCCTACCAGCGAAAAGAACAAGGCAGAGTGCATTATAGCCGGTCCCATAGGCGCGGCCATGGCGACCCATGCGGAATGCCTGAAAGGCATGCTTCCCGCGACACGGTAGACACCGCCGATGACACCCTGGCTTTTTATCTCCAGTATGTCTATCTTCCCGCGAAAAAGGTCGGCCATAGAATGTAATATTTCGTGTACCCCGACTACCAGCCTGGCATAGGACCTTCCTATGACAGGGATACGGCTTAATAACATCGCGGTTAAAGACGGCGGCATATCGAGCCAGCCTATCTCCCGTAGAAGGCTTTCCGTTACAGCTCTTATATCCCCGGAGCCGGAGATCTCCCGTATTTCTCCGGCCATATCCCGCATAGTTTCTCTTATGACGGGATCATTAATCTTGGCGAATTCTCCAAGCGCGTCTCGGGCGGAGATACGGATCTTCATATTCCGGCTTTTTAAGCGCTCGACTATTTCCGGGATCTGAAACGCGACCTGCCTGGTTATTTCAGGCTTTCCGGTACCCGCCAAAAATATCAGGGCATCCATGTTACGCCTTACGTGATTTTCATCATTGAACAGAAAACCTGTATCGAGAGGGATTTCGTTCGCCACGGATTCAACAAATTCCGGGCTCCCTGCCTCGATAAGAGCCGAGAGCGCGTCCCGGGCGGCTTTAAGAATGTCTTTCCCGGCATCGAGCAACCCTTCTCTCTGCAGATTGCCGTGTATTATCAACTGGAGCGGATTCTGCGCGTATTCTTCCCGTCCTCCGTTTACCGATTTTACCATGAGCGACTCCAACTCTTTAATCGCGGCCTTATCTTTCGTCCGCGCGAGCGCCTCTATGGTTTCAAGCGCAAGAAGATAATCCAGGCCGTCCGAGCTTCTTTCATCGCGAAGCGCCATAAGCCGCATCGTGTGCTTTATGACGTCCGCGTCTATAATCCGGCGGAGGAGATCACTATTCCCGGATTTTATAAATGCGCGCGCGGCATGCTGGGAAACGCGGCGCTTTTCCACGCACTGCCTGATGAGGAGGTCTCTCTCATACATGTCTTTACCGCCTTCATATACGCTGATGTCGTCGACCTTGAGATTCTCCGCTACCAGATCGGCGGCTTTCATCCTGCCGTAAAACGGCAGTTCGATCTCGCGCGAGGCCAGCAGCTTAAGAATTGCCGGATCCTTCGTCCCGGCAAGGACCGTCATCGTAATGAGCGCGGCAACCCGCAAGTTGGCGTCGCCGGAAACCATGTTCCTCATCGTAAATTCTATAGCCGGTAACTCGCTCTCGAGCATGCGGGCAAGATAACGGATGATTTTCGGCCTTCTGCATGTCAGTATATCCGTTAATATCTGCTGGACCGAGGCGAGCACATCCGGATCACCGCTTTCGAAATAGCGGTTTAAAAATACCGGCAACGCGTTCAATATCTCTTCAGCCTCTTCCTCGCCTGCCGGCATCATCATCGTCCGTAAAGCGTTATTTCCGCGGTCCCTCACTAACGCGTCTTTACTGCCTGTGTCATAAAGATATGTGTTGGCCGCGGAAAGATCCGTCTTTTTAAATAAGCCCTGCCAGTCGCGTTTTGATAAGGCTAACATCGTGTTTATCGCCGTGGCGCTTAACGCGGCCAATTTGAATTCTGGAAAGATAAAGGCCGCCGCAAGCGACAATGCCGCCAGGCCTGCGCTCATGGCGATACCGGCCCATTTCTTCGCGCCGAGGATGTGCGCGCCCTCGGAGTCCACCCGCAGGGGGAGTCCCGGAAATCTCGTCGTCAGCCAGTGCCCGAATTCGTGAGCTATAACGGATACCGGTGTGATAACAGCGGACGAAACGGCGGCATATATGATTTCGGCTTCGCCGTCTATGCCTATGAAATACAATATCGGGTAGACAAAAATCCCCGCCGCGAAACCCCGGGTTATGTCGCGCCACGAGAGCGCAGTTTCGGGTTTATGGCTTTTACCGTCGCCGGGATCGGGGCCCGCGCCTGGGCCGGCCATGTAAACAACGCTCTGCGGTTTCTTGTGCCGGAACGCGTCCCATGCCTTTGAGAGGTCGGAATAAGGGTTAAAGGCGCTTAAGGATTCCATCGCGGACAGATGAAACGGGAAAAGAAGCGCGTTCACCGCCGCCCACACGGCCAACTGCGCGTCGAGCATCGCGTCGGCGCCGAATCCCGCGAAATATACGGCGGCAATTACCGGCAGTGTTACCGCGGAGCATACTACCTGCGGTATCATTATCATGACCAACGGCGCGCTCATGGCCACGATAACAGGGTGCTTGAACTCGTCGTCATCGGCGTTTACCGAGTACGACTCTCCCGCGGTTTTGAAATTTTCCGGAGGGCCGTCACCCTTTCTCACTATCATTACCGTCCTGCCCTTTCCGCCGAATAGAATATCGGCTGCCCTGTGAATCCTTCCGTGAAGCCCCGCTATATATTCCGCGGCGCGGGCTCCTATGAAAGGGATGCTTCCCGTAACCGCGAGCGCCCATGAGAAATGCGCCCCGAATTCGGTTTTTTTGCGCGCGATGTCAATCGCTTCCGCCGCCAATTCGACGAACTCGCGTTCCTCCGCTAAGGGGCTGTCCGAATATCTTCGAAGTGTTTCCGAAAGGCCGGATTTGACAAGCTGGTTGAGCAGGATACGATCGCCGGATCCTATAAAAGGCAGCGCCGCCGCCGCGGCCGAGAGGCGCGTCTCGTTATCCCGGGCGTTCAGTCCGGCTATGATAAGATCGGCGGCCTTCTTATTGCCGTGCGGCGTATACACGGAAGTTCCGGCGAGCGCGGCGAGCATGTACCTATCCTCTGTCGCGGCGAATTCGCCGAGCGTAATTAAGGCGGCGCGGGTAAGGTCCTCGTCGCCGGCCAGAATGTTTTCGAGGGTTAATCTTACCGGTGATATTCCAAGGCCCTCCATTCTCTTTAATTCGCGCGATATAATGCCGGAGAACAGGTCATTCTTTCGCTGGCGTGACATGCCGATAAAATCGGTAAACAGGTTCTGCGCGTCACCGCGGACTTCCGTATCGTTGTGCCTTAAGTATCCGGCAAGGCGCGGCAGGCTGTCGACGAGGCGTCTGTCCACTAACGGATGAGCTATGCCGGCAAGCGCTATCATAACCTTCGAGGCGTCATGCCTGGTTTCGGAGACAGGAAATCCGCATTGCTTTACGCACATCGCCGCCAGGTCCTCCAGATGTATACTGTCGGCCCCGGCCGCGTAACCGTATCCGGAGGCCGCCATTACGTTGTCGACAGCGTCGCGGTCATCGGCCCCGGCGGCGCTATTTACAAAATCTCTTATTGTTAGAGGAAAACTAATTTCCTCTTTTCCGCGCAGAATGCTCTCTATGACGCTGTTGTGCGCCTCTTGCCAGACATCCTCCAGGTCGCGCCCTGAAAACGCGAAACTTATATTCATGATAAACGCGCTCAACGCGAGCGTAGAATATTGAGGAAGAATAAAGACCGCCGCGCACGATACCACAGCCAGCGCGGCGCTTGCGGCAATCCCCGGCCATCCTTTAGAACCGGGTATATACACGCCTTCGCGCCCTGCTTTCGGCAGTATGTTTTTAAAACCGGTTTGCGCCGAATGCGCCAATTCGTGAAAGAATACGGACGCCAGGTATAAGCCGGCGGTCGCCGCGTATGCCGCAAGCGGCCCTCCCGGCCCGGACACACCCGCAATGTGCTCAAAAATCGGAGGCGCAAAAGCGGCCAATCCCCATAAAATCTGCGCCCACGATATCGCCGAACCCGGCGCTTTTTTATCTTCGCTGACACCGGCGCTGTCCGCGCCTGCGGGCTTCGCCAATCGTTCGGGGTAGAGTATCTTCTCAAGCACGCTTCTATTGCCGCCTGCCAGATATAACATCTCGCTTTCACTGGCGCCTATAACCTCACCGCCGCCGTAAGGCCATGGATTATCGCATATGGCGTCGATCGGGACCATGAATACACCCTTCGCGTCCTTCGGATCGGGCAAGAAACGCCTTGCGGCCGGGTCTATCACAAAATACTCGCCAAGGATACTGGCTACGACATATTCGTAAGTATGCGGCCCATTTCGCCATATTTTTTTCGCGGCCGGCGGGATATCGAAGAAGCTGTCGGGCATTACCGAAGCACTGAACCTTCTTTTGATAACGGCAAATTTTATATCATTTTTACGAAGGCACGACGCGGCTTTGGCCGCCGCTTCTTTACCTGAAAGATATCCCCGATCGAGCGGATTAGCGGTTTTCCGCAAGGCCTCGGCCGCGCCTTCCAGATCATATATAGCGTTTCTTACTCCGCGCATCTCCATATCTTCTTCATTATCGAATGAACCATCGCGTCCTTTTATCAGCCTTATATCGCTTACCATAAAAAATACGCCTCCCCCGATAGGAGATTTGGTGAAATAGGCCAGCGGATTTCTTGGAAACCTGATAAGATTGTGCCTTATCGCGGGAGCCGGGACCGGAAGAAGCGCCCCTACGGGGCTTTCCGGATCCATAACGCGCATTGAAAGAACGATGGCCGCCAAAATTTGCCTTTCTAACTGCCTGCCGCGCTCAACATAACCGGCAACATGCGCCCCCGAATCTGCCATTTCCTCGAAACCGACGATCACGCGGCTTAATTCGTCCCGCAGCGCGGTAAGTTGAAGGGCCGCCGCTCTCGCCTCTTCTTTTTTTCTTACCCTGCGCGCGGCGCCGATGGAACGATCCACATCCACATGAATAGATTCAAGCCGCGCGGCTGCCGCATTTATGTCCGCTTCGGTATATGCGGCGCGCGGCAGGGGCCGGCGGGGCTTCAGGCGCGCCATAATAGAGGCGGCGTTAAAAACCCGTTCGGGATCATCCAAATCTGATGGTTCTATAGACCTCATTTTCTCTTCAACCATTTTATCGAAATCCCGCGGAAGCCTTTTTGAAAAATAGCGCTCGATGGCCGCGAGACGATCCGGGGCCGGTCCCTCCGCTGAACCTGTTATCAGCGCCAGTATGTCTTTCTTGTCCGCCGCGCTTAAATTGGTATGGGAAAAGTTTATTTTCCCGGATTTAACCTCGAACCGGACATCCCACCATACCGGCCACAATACCGGGCTATCTTCTTTCCATAAGCTTCCATAAATAAAATTTCCGCGGGCCCATGCGCTCGATAATTCACTCTCGGCGAACTTCCCGAGCATGAGGGCGGCCGACAATATCCTTTCCGGCTTGAAACCATATCCTTCCAATAAAGCCCTTTCCCGCGTCATCGTATCTTCTTCATATACAAAATCATCGAGAATAACAATCACGGAATCTTCGCTTTGGGCCGCGAGCGCCTTGACGTGTTCGGCCCTATCGGTCGAATCGGGCCACATCATATGGATAGCCTCGTCCGGATAGAGCGCTTTCCACATGCGCTCGAAGAGCTGTCCCGCCCAAAACCCGCTGCCCTCCACAACGTAAACATGCCGCGCCGTCGTATCGTGTATCTTCACAACAATATCGTAAACGGCGTCTCTCAGCGTCTCCCGCTCTTTTCCCCTGATAAATCCGCGGTATTTCTCCGGCCGCGCGGCCGATGGGATTTCCCGGCCGCCGCCGGGCAGTTTTATGCCGCCGCGCTCGTCGCTGTAGAGAGATTTGATGAGCTTAGTAGCCAGGCTGCATATTTTTGACGCGAATCCGGAAAAGGCCGCGGCCGCGACAAACCCGATCGGCGGGACGTCCGGAGGCGCTTTTTGCGCCGGAAATTTCAGCGTATACCGGAGCCTTTTCTCCCCCTCTTCGGTTACGATCAATTCGCCGCCCAGATCCTCCATTATCTCCTTCGCGACGCCCCATCCCAATACCGGATAATAATAAAATTCGTTTTTCGCGCGGCTTTTTTCATACGAATAAGACATTCCATTCTTTTCGGTAACTATCTCCAGGGTTATAAAATCACCGGCGGAACCCTTCAAGCGCACCAGCCCGGCCGATATATTTATTTCGTCAGTGCGCGTATCCCGAGGATATAATAAATTAAAGAAGAGAAACGCGATCTTGTCCTGGGGCGCCCTTATTGATAGATCATCCGTAAAACCCGACATCTCAA
>JAQUSE010000075.1 GCA_028715235.1 Candidatus Omnitrophota bacterium
ATACTGGCGTCAACAATTTCTACGTTATACCCGTTTTTCTCTAAAACAGTTCCTATTGATAATAAACCCAAGGGAGGAACCAGCGTAGCCTTCATGCATCCGTAGCCGTAACCCCATCCGGCATAATACTGAGGCCTGATCAATAAGATATCGATCTCGTCTTTTCGCATCATAGATTATTGTATTTCAACAATCGAGCCAGTAGTACCCGCTAAAATTGAAGAGGGAAAACACTGAATTTATAATACCACAAAAATCTACCCTATTCTATACATAAAGAAACTATTGACCCCTGAACGCAGAAAGGGTATATTATCAAAAGTAGAAACATTAAAAAGGATAAAGCCACATGATTGAGAATAAGCATATTTCATCGCCGGGAATCTTTTTAAAGGATCAAATAGGATCGGTTACTTCGCCTATCATAGCCCTACCTGCCGCCGACAGCTTTGCAGCTATGGAAGCTTATAAAGCAGGAGCCCAGGCTCTATGGGTTGGGAGTCTGGAACATTCCCTAAGATTAGGAGTGCCTGATTCTTATGTTTTAGGGGCAACCGATTTATTTATCGATTTGCTTTCAATGCAAAAACTGCTACTTGGAAAAGTATCGATCATTGCGGACGTAGATGCGGGATATGGCGGGATAAACGCTGTCTATAACTGTTTTCGCGGTCTTAATGTTTTAGGTGTTGCCTTGGGGGTCATTGAGAACAAAAAATCAGGTATAGATAAAAAAAATTCAATTCTTGGCAATAAAAGTATTAGATGGCAGATAGAGCAAAAAAATACTATGTTAGAAAAAATCTATGCGGCCCGCAAGGCATGCGATGAGATCAAAAGGACGTTGGTAGGGGTTAGAATGGAAGATTTAACGATGGGATGTTCTGTGCGTGAAACATTACGGAGTGCTTTGTTTTTTGAAAAAGCTAAACCGGATCTAATCATACTTCATTCTAATGAGAAATATCCCGTAAAACTGTTAAATTTTGCCAGAGAATACTCCCGGGTTGGGAAGTGCCCGTTGGCTACTATAACTACGAGTTTCGGCCGTAATATCGGGAAGAAAAAATTGTTTAAAGCGGGTTATAAAATCCTTATTTTTGCTAATCAGAACGTAAGAAGTTATTTAGTAACAACTATGAAACATTATGAAAAGCTCCTGAGCGATAGAGCCGCTGGGGGCGTATTAGACGGGAAGATCGCAACAACAAAGGATTTAATCAGATTGTCGGATAGTTTAAAGATCAAGATTCCTAAAATGAAATAATATGAAATTACTGATCGCTGACCCATTATCAAAGGATGCGATTTTGCAAATTAAAAAAACCGGCCTTGAGGTCGATGATTGCTCTGATGTGCCCAAGGAAGAAATTGTTTTTAAGTTATACGGCGCGGATATAATCGTTATTAGGTCTGCGACAAAGATCACCAATAGTATTATGGATAAAATGGGAAATACGAAATTGATTATTAGGGCGGGAGTTGGTTTGGATAATATCGATATCGATTATGCGAAATCAAAAGGAATTGAAGTTAGGAACATACCTAAGGTTTCCGCTACGTCTGTCGCTGAACTTGTCTTTGGACATATGCTTGCATGTGCCAGGCACATCGTCAAGGGCACGATCTCTATAAAAGAAAATAAATGGGAAAAACATGCTTTGGAAGGGACAGAGCTGTTCGGAAAAACGCTTGGTGTAATAGGACTGGGAGCGATCGGGAAAAAAGTTGCAAAAATAGGTAAGGCCTTTGATATGGTTGTCATAGCTTTTAGCCCGAATAAAAAATCAAAAAGGGTGACCATGGTTGATCTGGATACACTTCTGAAACGATCTGATTTTATTACAGTGCACGTTCCGAACCTGCCTTTAACAAGGCACCTTTTGGGTAAAAAAGAATTTGATAAAATGAAAGACGGTGTGGTTATTATAAATTGCGCCAGGGGAGGAATTGTAGACGAAGGTGCATTACTACAAGCTTTGAAGAGAGGAAGGGTGCGAGCGGCAGCACTTGACGTTTTTGAAAAAGAACCGCCACATCATAACGAGCTTTTTGATTTAGCCAATGTGATTTTTACGCCTCATATAGGAGCAGAGACTATAGAGGCCAAAAAAAGAATCGGATTAGAAGTAGTAAAGATAGTAAAAAGATTTATGGGCAAGAACCATTTCTGAGCCCGATCAATAAGATGCCGACATTGTCTTTTCACATCATAAATTGTTGTAGTGTGACAATCGAGCAACTAGTACCCCAAAGTCCGTGCTTTGTCGGTTGATGCTTCTAAGACACCATCGAGCAATATTTTTCCCGAATAATTTAAGTAACGATTCTTCCGGCACATTTATTTTATACAGGAAAAAAAGCACCAGTAAGATTAAAAGGGCCGGCACAAACGTTATCATATCGCAAAAGATCCTTACTATATTATAAGGAAAACAAAATAAAAATAGTGGGTTAAAGGGTCTGCTGTTCATTATGCTTCTAAAATCATTTGGATACGCATCGGGGCATCTTTTCCATGTTTGTAAAAGCAACCTGCCCAACTTAAAGCGCCATCGTATAAATTCGCCAAGCGTTCTTTTGGGGTAATGGTAACATAGTGCGTTTTCTGCAACTGTCAATTCATATCCTTTACGTCTTATTCGTATATTAAGATCTCTGTCCTCATTGCCGCTTAAATCCTTCGAAAAGCCGTTTACTTCAAAAAGAATGTTTTTATGATAGAGTGAGCTATTACCCGCTATGCTTATTACCCGGCCATTTTCTATCCGAGGCCCGCATTTATTCAGGTTTGTGGCCAGCAGCTTCTGGAAAAAATTAAAGTCATCAGAAACCGCAACGCGCCCTCCTACACCCGCAAACTCATCAAGATTTCTGACAAGCTCCAAAAGCCAGTCTTTATGATAAACGCAATCGTCGTCCGTAAACGCAACCAATCCGCCCCTGGCGGCCTCAAGGCCTTTTTGCCGCGCTGCACCGATACCCCGATTTATCGGCTGTTTTATAATAGTTATCTTGCTGCTGCCGATTTTTGTGAATTCTTTTAATGCCTCAGCTATATCGTAATCGGAGCCATCGTCTACGACGATAATTTCATATAAGTCGCTCGGATATGTTTGCGCCAGCAATGACCTTACGCTTTTTTTAATAAATTCCAAACGATTATACGTGGGCAGTACTATGCTCACCAACGGCAGATTTTCCATACCTTCCCTTTTCTTTTTCTATCTCATGTAACACCGCGTTTAAATACTGCAAACATGCCGGGTAAACCGAATTCATATCGGTTTTTTTAAGCACCTCTATGCTTTTGCCGGAAAAATTTCCATAGAAGTCATCAAACCACCCCAGATATTCTTTCGGACACAAGTCTCTGTATTCAGGATAGGCCTCGCGTTGTGACGTTACGATGATATTTTTCGCAAGGATCAAATGCATGGCGGGAATTATTCCGCACACATAATCAACCAAGGTCGCCACAGACCTGCCGGACGGATGCTGTGAGGTATCAGACCAAAATATAAAACGTGTGAGAATGGGGAATTCGGACAATGTAGTATATAAGCCCGCTTTAACATATAACGGTACAAACGTCAGCTTTTTAATAAAATCGTTATTTCCACACACTACCTCTCCGTGTCTGGAAACAACAAAAAGCTCCGTTACTTTTTTGGAAAATGAAAGCCCGAGGGCCTGAAACAATCCGTTGGTCAATACCAGCGGAAACCTATGCTGCCTAAAATAATCCAGGGTTCTATCGGCTATTGTGCCGGAATAAAGCGATTTTATTTTCATGAACAATGTATCGATCGAATCAGCGCAAACATTGTCCTTGAGTATAATAAAAGTCCTATAATTATAGTTTTCGGCGCACCCCGGACTTACAATAATGGTATCTATAGTATCTTGATTCTCAGCGTATAGATTTCGCAAAGGATTTTCTATGCGGGAGATAACGGCTCTTTTGGTATCCGGTGCGTAAAGGTTTTTGGTGAGTTCCGGCAGTTTTGCTATACCGGGCACGCTTGTCCGCATAAAATTATCTGAAGCTGCCGTGAGTAACTCGATCATGCGGCCGGGAGATCGTATATCGTTATGGTCAGGCGTTATAGTATTATCCAAGACATAATTACAGCACTCAAAAATCCGCTCGGTCATTTTTTTAATTAAAAGCTTCTTCGTGAATATTGTTTCATCAGGTTTGAAATATGCTTCGGAGAAATTGGCATAAAAATAGAAAAAGACGGCATAGGATAACGCGTCTCTTTTTAAGATAGTGTTCTCAACCGTAGCCTGCCTTTGCATTTCCGGCACCTGCCCGCCGTATATACAGAGAAATCCGTCCCGTTTGCGGGAGAAGAAATAAGGATGCATATCCAGGAATTCTATTATTTCTTCTTTTTTTGCGATGGTTACTTCGCCTAAAAAGGGAAAGATCGGTTTAAGAAATTTGTGCGCGTTGCGGAAATATAATAGGAGCGCGGCTTCTGTCTGAAAAGGCAGCTCCTTCATAATAATGTGGATATCTATATCGCTAATGCCAGGGTCGTAATTTTCCCGCGAGATGCGTTTGCCGATATAAATACTTTGAATTTCCGCCCTTCCTTTTAACAGCAGACATAACGAATATACGGCGCATCGGTAAAGGAAAATGTAAAAATAATGAACGAATTTTATTCCCTTAGTCTTTAAGACAATAAAACGGATACCCTTATAAAAAGTTTTCATGGGTGGGTGGCGTTCGACCTTAAGCCTGGTCCCTCAATAGTAGCTATTTAGTACATTTCTTCAGCTCATATCATACTACAAAGTTATTGAAAATATACTAAATTCTAAAAGCGGCGATTCTCATTTAGCCGGTAATTATTTGGCTTTATGCGAATTCCAGGAGCCGTTGTTCGTGCTCGTGCAATGCTTTCAGCCTGTCGATAGCCATACGCCCTATAGCCGGGATATACAGCTCGATCGCGCGGTTAAGCCTGTGGGTCGGGTCGGTATTGATCAGGTACTCCAGCGTGTTCATGCTGAGCAGGGGATCGCCGCGTATTTTTTTATAGAGCGCATTTAACATCTTAAGCATGTTTTTTTTCGGTTCAGCGGGATTCCCGTCGGTTGCGATCAGGACGGATTTCGCTATCCCGACAAAAAAGGCCGATTCGAAATCCCGCATCAATACCGAAGGGGCATCGGCGCATGTTAATCCTTTCATTGCTACGGGGAATTGGTTGTCGCGAAGGACTATGTTTGCATCCCGCAGCCACTCAAGGTATTCCATCGCAAGGATGGGTATCTCTATGGGGCTTTCTCCTGGAACGGCAGGGGGGGGAGTATCGTAACCGACCCTGGCGATCAGGGCGTCCAGATTGGCCTGAGATAGAAGCCCTGAACCGTATTTTTTTACCGCTTCCCGTAATCGCCCTGCAAAGTCTTTGCCTGCCGGTGCGTTCGCGAACTCTTTTTGAAGGGTATGCGGGAGTTCTTTCCCGTCCGCCAGGTCAGAGCAGTTCTTGAAGATATAATGTACGTTCCTAAAATCCCTTAAGAGGACTATAAGCCGCGCGATGCTTTCGACATTTTCGTCGAGGTCGCGGCGGTCGATAAGGCTTGTGTCGATCACGAGGTCGACGCGTTTTTCCGCCTTTCGGTTTTCGCCGGAGGCGGCGGCAACCTGCATTTTTGTCAATAACTGCGCCACGCAGCGATTGATAGCGGAAATATCGTTTGCTGTCGCTTCCTTGAGCTGGCGGGATTCCATGCTGTCACCTTCGGGGGTGTCGCATCCGTTCAACAGGAAGACACTGTCATTCTTCATGGTGTATATAATGCCGTGCTTGTCGAGATACTGCCGGGTGATGTCGGCATAATGCTTTATATCCGCCTCATCGTGACTGCCTTCGGGTATGATGACGAGCGGGAGTTTTCTGTTTGCCAATTCCCTGAAGGCGCCTGCCCGGTCGTATCTGTCCAGTTCGGTTGCCATGGTATCGTAGCTGTCTCCCGGGGACAGTATGACAAATCCCCCGGCTATCTTTATGCCCTTATCGTTGCGTATCGTTATCTGGTTGTATTGCAGGGGTTCGCTCCTTATAAGAAGTTCCTGGATGCTGTCTGATGATAATACCCCGTACATCCTTTTAAGCCTGATAAGCATGTCACGGTCTTTATCCGGGACGCTGGAAGTCTTCTCCGGCATTGGGATGGCAAATTCGACATTGTTATCCTGTACATCGAGGAGCAGCCCGGACCTGACATTTTTAAACGTGGCTATGTGGTCCTGGCTGATCGCAGAACCGTCATGGGCGTATATGTCTTTCGTGTCGTCGAGCGCTGTCGCTACCCTGCGGCATTTTGTGATAAAGACCCATGGTTTTTCCAACGAAAATTCCAGGGGGTCGGTCGACTGCCATTTACGGCTCTGGCCGCGCAGGAAATCGTCCGCGGTAAGCCTACCGCCGGCGGTGCTTAAATTGATATTGTGCGCGGTGAACGAAGGTGCCAGCGCCATCGCCCGCTGCAGGTATTTACGGGACAATAACGCCGCTTTTTCACGCGCCGCGGGATCGGCGAGCTTGTCGTGCGCCTCATAGAGCGCCACACCGGCATGGCACAGCACGAAACCGATCAGCCAGCGCAATATCTTTTCGTCTTTGTATTCGTAGAACGAGCACCCCTGTTCTTTAAGCGAGTCGGTCCGGATAACCGGAAAGATCTCCGGGATGGCCCGGCTGTATCGTTGGTCGACCTCAAAACTTCTTATCGTGGCGTCGTTCTCCTTGACCGCCACATTGATATGGGCTGCGCCGTTCCTTTCGAACTCTAAAATACCGAGATTTCGCGCGCCGGCCTCGTTCAGGGTGAAGAACGAGAGGATCGCGGATGTCCCGCAGGCCGAAAGATCGTCTAACATCTTCCGCGCTGCCGCGGGATAGGATGCCTCGAGTTCCGCGACTGCGTTCTTTATTATCGATGCCTCTTCCCGGCCGAGGAGGCTGTATGTTATCTCGAGCAGTTCCTTGACGACATGATTGTCGGCGGGGTTTTCCCCGGCGTAGCGACCCGCATACCATTGAGAAAGTATCGCGGCTGTTTCTTCCGGCTGCTTGCCGCCGAGGCCGTGCTCGTCTATAAAGGAATGAATGAACGACCTGTTTATCTGCCCGATCCGTTCGTAATATTCCGGGAAGATATCATGCGCGTAGAGCCGCAACACGCATTCCTCGAGCTGCTCGGCGAGCGTTTCATAATTGCCCGTGTTCTTGATGACGACATGTGCGACGCTCCGCGCATATTCGACGTTTTTCTGTTGTGCCTTGATGATCAGTTCT
>JAQUSE010000076.1 GCA_028715235.1 Candidatus Omnitrophota bacterium
TTGGTTCCATTTGTTTCCCAGAATTACGGCGCGCAGCGCTTTGACCGGATTAAGGCCGTGCGGAAAGGCGCTATGTTGTTCGCGTTGATCTTCGGCTTTATTATTGCGGTGGCTTTTTTATTTATCGTGCGTCCGCTTGGCAGGCTTTTTTCGTCCGATCCCGAAGTCATTAATATCCTAACCCGATATATCTACATTACATGTTTTGGCTACGGGTTTCTGGAAGTGCATAGGTATGCCGGTTTTTGCATGATAGGCATCCATCGGCCGCTTTCTTCAGCCTTATTAAATACGATTCGCGTAATTGTCTTGATGATTCCCTTAGCGTATTTCGGTGCAAAATTATTCGGTATCTACGGGGTTTTTGGGGGAAGATTGATAGCCGATATATGTTCTGCGGTTATAGGGATTATATGGACAAGAAAAATTCTTAAAAAATTATCCTATAATTCGCCGCCAATAAATCAATCTGATGGAAACACGCTTCTGGGCTCGTAGAGAGATTCGACTCTTCGGATAGCTTCTTAGAAAAATACCCCCTTGCAAGATCTATAAATGAATGATATATTTGTGATGTGAATATAGATTCATTTATTGAAAATAATTCAACCGAAGATACAAAATGATCGTCATAAACAGGAAAGAACGGGATAAGCAATTACGCAGAGCCGATATTCTGAAGGCAGCCGAACATGTATTCGCTTCCAAAGGATATTATGAAGCGACAATACAAGATATTGCCAAAAAGGCTCAATATGGCACAGGAACCGTTTATCTATATTTTAAAGATAAGAATGCACTCTATTTCTCCTTGCTGGAAGAAAAGATCGGAAGCTTAACAGACGCGATCAAGGAAAGGGTGGAGCAAGCCAAGGGATCCCGAAAAAAACTCGAAGTATTTATTCAGGAAAGCCTGGATTATTTTGAAAAAAATCAGAATTTTTTTAAATTATACATTCTGGAAAAAAACAGTGTGCAATTGATAATGGGTAAAAGAATCGCGAACTCCGCCGTTGAATATGGCACAAAGTACATGGAGAAAATCATCAGCTTGGCGCAAGGAGAGCGAGTTGTCCGGGAAGATTGTAAGCCATCCGAACTGACCGATATACTTGTTTCTATCCTCGGTTCGTTTGTTTTGAATTGGATCAATAAGGGATCGAAGAAGGCAGGCGCGTTAAAAGATAAGGCGGACTTAATTTTTAATATCTTCCTGAATGGCGCAGCTAAGAAATAACCCCCCCTCCCCACTCCTCCTTTTATTACCCGAATAATCGTGACAAAATAATCTTGACAAGCACATATGTGAATGATATACTTTATTTATGAATATACATTCATTTATTGATGAACAATTCTAATAAACGAGAGGCGGGGTGATCATGTTCAGAAAAATAACGTCGTGCATTATGGCCTTCCTTATAATAGGGCTGCCGCCTAACGCCTATAGCGCGGAAATTCCACCAAATCCCGTTGAAAAGGATGGCAGGCTCCTTACCATCCCGGAAGGCATATCTATCGTGCTTAAGGATAGCAGGCTGGTGAAGATCGAGACGGCCGATAAAGATATGTCATTTGACGATACCCTGTCAGCGCTCTCCCCGCTTTTACCGCATATAAGCGGTACTATCTCCAAAACATACCAAAGATACGTTCCGGCAATGATGTTTGGAGCGACGGATGTTCCTATGGGAGATAAAAACCCATTAGCCGGCGGTTTTGATATATATCAAACCTTGTTTGATTTTGGCAAAAGCATCTCAGGGTATCAGGCTTCAACCGAAGCTTTTCATGCCCGTAAGGCAAGCCTTGAAAGCATAAAACGGACAGTAACGTTAGAATTTATAGTTTCCTACTTTGGCCTCCTGGAGGCGGAGAAGATGATAACGGTTGCCGAAAAAGAAGTTGAAAGCCTCGCCTCTTACCTTAATGATATGCAACATCTCTATGATGCAGGTGTCATTGTAGAAAATGACCTTTTACCCGCCAAGGTAAAGCTTGCGGATGCCAGGCAGAAACTCATAGCTTCGCATAATGGCAGAGAGGTTGTCGCAGCCGGCATAAATACCATGCTTACCCTGCCGCTCACGGAAAACATACTGACAAAAGATTGGCAATCTGAAACGCCAAAACTCCCGGACTTGGAAGATGCGTGGAATTCCGCATTGTCTTTAAGGCCCGAAATCACATTCTATAATAAACAAATAAAGTCTTCCGATTTGAGAGAGCGGGCAAAGACTGCTCAGAATCTTCCCACTGTTTTTGTAGGCGGCGGTTATCAATATACCCAAAATCAATATATGGTTCATGAAGATAACGCGTATGTCAAATTCGGCGCGAAGATGGATTTATATGATGGCGGCGCAACCGGTGCGGATATAATGAAAGAGCGCAACCTGCATAAAAAACTCCAGGAACAAAAGAACAAGCTCGTTGACGACATAAAGTTCGAAGTTAAGCGCAGTTACTTAGGCTTGAAAAATGCTATTGAAAAACTGGAAGTGGCTAAAAATGCACTGGATCAGGCAGAAGAAAACGTACGTTTTTACCGCGTCAAATATAATAACGGCGCCGCAACCTCTACAGATGTTCTTGAGGCTATCAGTCTTCAGACTAAAGCTCAAACTAATTATTACAGCGCGGATTACGAATTTAAGCGCTCATATAGCAGGCTTATGTATTCTATGGGGTTAGATTTAGTATCGTTGTATAAAGAAACGGAGAAATAGTCATGACAAAAAAGAAGAAAAAAATGGTTTTTATGTTTATTGGTGTCCTTGCGATAGGAGGGGTTACCATACCTCCGTATGTTGCAAATAATTTCGGGAAGATAAGCACGGACGATGCTTATATCGAAGGCAGGATGCATATCATTGCTTCGAAAATCCCCGGAACGATTAAAATCGTGAATGTAAAAGATAATCAAATAGTAAAAGAAGGCGACGTACTTGTCGAGATAGATCCTGTGGACTATGAATTAAGAGTAAAAGAGGCCCGGGCGAACCTGGCTATACGCAATGCGGCGCTTGAACAAGCCAATTATGACAAGGCCCGCGCGGAAACTCTTTACAATGAAAAAGTTTTTCCGAAAGAGCGATACGAGAAGACGCTTACGGCATTTAACCTGGCAAAGGCTCAGGTAGAATCCGGAGAAGTCCAGCTTAAGATGGCCGAAAGGAATTTAGAGTATACCAAAATATGCTCTCCTTCCGACGGCCACGTAACCAAAAAATCAGTCGAGGCGGGAAACCAGATACAGCCGACGCAGGCGCTTATGGCGATAGTCCCTAACGATCTATGGGTCGTAGCAAATTTCAAAGAGACGCAATTGACCGATATGCGTCCGGGCCAGAAGGTTGAGGTAATGGTAGATGCTTATCCCGGAAAAGTATTGAAGGCGCATCTAGACAGTATCCAACGCGGCACAGGAGCCAAATTCAGCATGTTTCCTCCTGAAAACGCCGCAGGTAACTTTGTAAAAGTCGTCCAGCGCATTCCTGTAAAAATCGTATTTGACGAAAGTCCGGATGAAAAATATCCGTTAAGTATCGGCATGTCCGTAATCCCGAAAGTTAAGATACGTTAATGCAGAACAATTCCGCTATCGATACAGCGAGTAAATCATGGCATCCTTCGCATAACCCATGGCTGGCGTGTGGGGCCGTGATGTTAGCGACGACTCTGGAAGTTTTAGATACTACTATCACCAATGTAGCCTTGCCGCATATTGCCGGTAATCTTGGTGTAACTCCCCATGAGGCGACATGGGTGATAACGAGCTATCTTGTTTCAAACGCGATTATTTTACCCGCAGCTGCCTGGCTTAGCGGATTCTTCGGGAGGAAGCGGATACTCATGATATGCACGATTGTCTTTACACTGGCATCTGTGCTATGCGGAGTAGCAGACAGCCTGGGCTTTTTACTTTTCGCCCGAGTTTTACAAGGGATAGGCGGCGGGGCATTAATGCCTATATCGCAGGCGGTATTGCTCGAAAGCTTCCCGAGGGAGAAGCAGGGCATGGCAATGGCAGCCTTTGGAATGTGTGTCATACTTGCACCCATAGTAGGTCCCATTATAGGAGGGTGGCTTACCGATAATTTTAACTGGCGCTGGATATTCTTTATTAATCTGCCGATAGGAATAATGGCAATTCTGATGACAAATGTCTTTGTCGAGGATCCTCCCTATATTAAAAAGAATAACGCCATGATCGATTACGTCGGGTTCTTCCTTATGGCGATAGGGCTAGGGACTCTCCAGATCGTGCTTGATAAAGGGCAGGAGGTTGATTGGTTCCAGGCTCCGTGGCTTTGCAGGGCAAGCATAGTAGTTGTGGCATCGCTTATAGCATTCGTCTTATGGGAATTACGCACAAAGACCCCCGTGGTCAATCTAAAGATATTTAAAGACAGGAATTTTTCCGCGGGAATGGTATCCGCCACCCTTATCGGCGCGTGTATGTACGGTATTATGACATTGATTACGCTGTTTTATCAAACCCTGCTTGGGTATACCGCTTATCTGGGAGGGCTGGTAACGTCCCCGCTCGGGATAGGCTGTTTTATTTCCGCCTTGAGCATCGGATATTTGAGCAACCGTTTCGACACCCGGATATTCTTCGCGTCAGGATTGATCATATTAGGGTTGGCGAGTTTTGGCATGGGAAACATTAATCTCGGGATCGGCATACAGAGTAAACTATTTGTTACTATCGCCGTAGGTTTTGGTCTTATGATGGTTTTTATACCGTTAAGTATATTGGCCGTAGGGCATCTTGAT
This sequence comes from Candidatus Omnitrophota bacterium, assembly GCA_028715235.1. Taxonomy (GTDB): domain Bacteria; phylum Omnitrophota; class Gorgyraeia; order 2-01-FULL-45-10; family 2-01-FULL-45-10; genus JAQUSE01. Next base: position 4,783 of record JAQUSE010000076.1, read on the forward strand.
AAAAAAGACATGGGCAATGGAACCGGGCTTTTCAATCTCATGAGAAACATAGGAGGCAGCATAGGGATAGCCGTGACTACTACGATGCTTTCGCGCATGGGACAAGTGCACCAGACATATCTTTCCAGCCATCTTACACCGTATGACCCTGTCTATCAACAAATGTCTAAGGCGATGAATCCGCAGATAGCGGACGGACTTATTTACAGAGGCTTATTAGGCCAATCCGCGCTTCTTGCTTACATAGATATTTTTTATTTGTTTGGTGCTACAGCCATATTATGCGTATTTGCAGTATTCTTTTTCCGTAAGGTTAAGAGCGATGGAGCAATCGCAATCCATTAAGATATGATGAAAAAAATAAATGAGGCAACTGTTATGACTATTCTTAAGATTAAAAATAGCGGCAATCTTTCTCAAACGATTAAAGCAATAGAAAAATATGACAGTTTCTCCGTTGTTCAGCTGGTAGGCGCGATTGATTTTAATACGATACCTCCCATCGAGGCCATCATGAAGGCACATGAGGATGATTTTGATCAGGATATAGTACTGGATTTTAAAGAAGTTACCCATATCGATACTTCAACGTTAGCCGTCGTGGTTTATGTTATTAATAAAATGAAGCAAAAGCACAGAAAATTAAGTTTGATAAACTGTAATAAACTAGTGAGAGAATACGTAAAAATAGGCAAATTAGAATCGCTTATTCATATTTACAACACCTTAGAAGAAGCAACAAACGCTGTTAATAAATAGGGCGCATAAAACATGGCAAGTAAAAAGACAAAGGTATTTTAGGCGCGGCAAGGTGCCGATATATTCGGATAAAAACCTCGTTTACCGTTGTATCTAAGCGATTTTAATGTTATTATGTTTTCTAAATTGGTAAATGGTCCTCATGGCAAGGAGATGCGGATGGTATTTCCGGCTACCACTCTAGACCCCTCGCAATACGGCGTCTCCATACATATAATTAACTCTTATGGGATAACCTTGAGCAAACTTACTACAATCGAAGGCGAGTTTCTGCGCGCTCTGGCGGCACATTAAAGACGCCCGCGCCGGAAAGGAGCGGTGATTTATGAAGGTATCCGTTACGGTGTTGCTATCCGCGTTTCTTTTTACCTCCCTACCTGCCTTAGCGCTGGATGATAATCCCCGGATAAATCAGCGAGACCTTATGTATAGGAAAGTTCATGAAATGCAGATGCGCGCCCAGAGGGATAAGAAAAAGGCCGAAGAGCTGAAACAAAAAGCCGTTAAACAGATAAAAGACGCGGTGGCGCTTATGGAAGCCGCCAGATGGCGCGTCGGCAAAAATGCGGTCAATACACAGGCCATACTTGACATCGGAAAAAAAGCGATAGAGGAAGCAAGAGATACCATAGCAAAGGCTGATGTGGAGATTAAGAGCGCAGCCGAACGGGTTAAATTGGCGGCCGCGGCGTGCAAAAATATACGGGGCAAGAACCCTGTCGCAATCTCTTCCGAAGGGCTTACCGTGCCTTTCTGGCGAAAGGGAAAAGTTGAAGTGCAGCGCGTCGGCGAGACGGATCTCATCCCGTTTGACTTCGATCATGATATGATCGTGCCGGGCGACAGGATATTTACCGGTAAGGACGGATCCATGGGCGTTGCGAGCGTTTTATCAAAGGGACAAAGCATTACTATGGGCCATGAGACATCTATGAATCTCATCAGCGATGACGCGAAAGGGACCGTGTGGTGGATGGGGCAGGGACAGATCCATATTACGCCGATGATCGACGCAAAAAGCAAGACCAAACTGCAGATAAGGACCGCCGATGCCGTATATGAATGTGATGAATCATGCCAATTCGATGTCAACGTTGACAAGAATGGCGAGTCGCACATGGTTGTATATGCGGGAAATCCGAGGCAATACAGAAGGACTGAAAGATTTGCTCCCTCAGGCCAACAGTCAGCGCCGAAATGGTGGGAAGAGCTCATAAAAGAAAAATAACGATAAAAATGGCGAACAATGGGAGATTGTTTATGGGACATTTATCTTTGAGGATTATTTTATTGACGGCGGTTTTGGTATCGGTATCTGCGGGGAATGTCTTTGCCGACAGGATAGATGAATTGGAGAAACAGATCAATGCTGATAATTACGATCCTGCAAGCGAAGAGCTGGGTAAGATACACGATCCGCGCGCAGTCGATTTTTTGATAAGCGTTGTAAAGGATAACTCAAATAATTCGGAAAAGAGGATATTCGCTATCTATGCATTATGTGAGCCTGAAGGGCCGCGTGATCCGAGAGCGGTAGAACCGTTAATAGAGTTACTGGAAAAAGACCCCGATAATCACATCCGAGAACATGCCGTTGAGGCCCTTAGAGATCTTGAAGATCCGCGTGCCCTTAAACCGCTCATCGTCGCTTTGAGCGATGAGGAACCAAAGATAGCGGCTAGTGCAGCAGCCGCTTTAGGAGGTTTAGCTGTCTCTGGAGGTATCCGGGATGAAAAGGCTGT
>JAQUSE010000077.1 GCA_028715235.1 Candidatus Omnitrophota bacterium
CTACCGGCGATCCCGAAGAATATACTCTCTATGGATCTAACGGAGAAGTCGTAAAGACCTTCTACCAGCCGGTTGAAGGCGGCAGCGAGTGGAAGCTGACTATCGGCGGTTCGAACTACACGGTCAGTCACGAAGAATTCACCGGCGAAATTGTTTTGACCGAAGACCGTATATCGAGCGAAGGCGTGCAGGTCAAGACCTATACCCAGAAGGATATGCAAGAGGCAACGCTTGCCGAGATCAAGGATGACGAGGCAACGCAGGAACGGATCAAACAAAGGCCGCCGGTATGGGAGGAAGATTATGTATTTTACACGGAACGGCGGACTTACTATGAAATAGAAGAAAAGAATACTCCCGCAGGCACTCCGCCGCGAAAAGGCATGGTCCGCACCGAGGCGGCGGATCAGCACGGGGTCGCTGTCAGCTTTGCCAACAGCGTTAAGATGAACGGCGTGTATTATGATATGTTCATGGCCGGCGATACCATATATGTCGCGTTCGATGCCTATAACCGCCTGAGCGTTCTACCTGATACTTCCGATTATGTAACGATCAAGGTTGATGCCGGTACCGATAAGGTTACCCTCGACGGACAAGAGTATCGTGTTATGAGGCTCGTAGATGCCGGCACAGGCAACGTAACGATCGCATTCGAGCTTGTCCGGGATGTATCAACGAGCGCACCTGGTTTTATGATCAATGACACGCTGTTCAACAAAGCGGTCAGCGCGGTAACGCTGACTGAAGAGATGTCCGCAGGCGGGTATTTCGACGCCATGCGGTCCTCGCTGGACAGCGAAAACCAGGCGAAATTCGATAATATCATGGCTAATCTTTCCGGTTATACGGGTACCGGGACGATCAGGGACAAAGTCGTAGCTGTCTTTGGCGGCCGGGTCACTGCCCTTGAGACGGCGCTTAAGAGCGCGCTTCCGCACTTCGGAAAGTTCTTTACGGTCGGCCGGAGCGAATCCTCTGAATCGGTGACGATAGGAAAGGTCCGCGATTGGCTGGCCGGTATAAACCTTTACGGCGCATCATACTTCCCGGAAAAATACGATTCGAATCCTTTTACCGGGACCGTCACCTTCAAAAACGGCTTTACCTATGACATGGTGTACGACCTGAACGACCCGTCAAAGGTTCGGCTGGTCCACTCGAGCATCAACAGCTATCGTGTTGCGGACATTGCTGTGGCCGGAACGTCATACATAACTAACTATCTCGGCGACGGACATTTTGAACTGAAAGAAGCCTATACGCCGTACGGTACGGTCTATCGGTCGTTCTATGATGCCGCGGCTGGCCAGGAGGTGATAACGCTTCCGACCGGCACTTTTGCCATAAACGTCGCTCCCGGCACTGACACTATCAGCACCCTGACCAAACGGGATCGCAACACCTCGCAGGTCCTGTATGACAAGCGTCTGTTCGAACTGAACGGAAAGACCTATCAGATCACAGACAGGCTTATGTCCAATACCCATATTATAGCGAATTACTTTGACGATAAGGATCAGGTGGAATCCTACATCGACGAAACCTCAGGCGATGAATATGTCAATATCGGCGCATACAAGTACCGGCTGGTCCAGGACGGCATTACGATGACCCCGGCCTCCGGACAGGTTTCGATCGGCTCGGTCATGTATGCGGTAAGTTATTCGACGGTATCAAAGGGCTGGACCCTTACCGACAACCGGATTCCCGCTTCACCGGTGATTATTTCGATCGTGAACGGCCTCAAGAAGGTCACGGTCAACAGCGTTATCTACAATGTCTATGGTAAGGGTAATACACTGACGCTCAAGAAACAAGGCGGGGCAATAACACTTGAAGAATCGTATACCGAATTCAAGATAGACGGCGATAAGGTCGGGACACTTGATTTTGGCCAGACTGATGTCACCAAACCCATGACAGGGGTTGTCTTTAACGGCAGGCTTTACGAGGTTACGCAAAGCGGCGACGGTTCAGGAAACATATTCGTGACCTTCAGATACGGCGATGCTGTCGGAGGAGCCGCAAACCTTAAGCTCTATACATCAACGGCTGCCAAGCCCAAAAATAATATTTATGCCTCAACTATCCGTATCGACAATAAAACCTACCAGATCAAAATGGATCTTACGTCGCATGATATCATCCTCGTTACGCCGCATGCGGAAACGCAGAAGACCTATGCCATATCAGTCGGCACCGGCGGAAAACGCTATGCGGTGCGGGATGCTGACCCTGTACTTGACGGTACCGATGCCAATGTCTACTATATCACGACCGTTTACGGTACCCGGAAGACGTATGCAACCGATCCTGCGACCAACACGGTTAAACTCGATGACGGGCTTATCTATCGCGTCAGTGTAAACCCTGACGGTACCATAGCGCTTGTCGAGGATAAAACCGAGAGCCGGATCTTCAAGGCCGTAAAGATCGGCGACACCATATGCACGCTTACCACCGACCCCGATGACCCGAAACACAGTGTTGTGGTCGATGACGGCTACGGCCAATACAAGAGCGTACAGGATACGTACGGCTTCTATAACGACGGCAGCGTCGTCTACAGCAGGGAATACGGCGAGGATACCGAGAATGCGGCCGAGAAGGAAAATCCTGAGGGTTACGGGGACCTGTTCGGCAGCGGCAATCAAAAATTCAGCCATAACGAGATAAATTACCGTGTTACGGTCCAGGAGGCAGATCTCTATGATATCGGTGTGTTCGCGAAGACCTGGGAAGGCATGAAGGAGCCTGTTCGCGACAATTATACGATCAGTTATACCTTTAAGGTATGGGTCGACGGGTTTGAAAAGGGCACGTTCACTGTCTGGGCAGACGAACGTGAGTATCAGGCCGGCAGCCTGCCGCTTATTCTCGGCAAAGGCGAACATGCCATCAAGCTTGAGTGGTTACCCGATCAGTCCGGCGGGGTATCAGGCGAACGAAGCGTCGAACTTAAAGACGTTTTCGTCCAGAAACATAGCGAACGTATCGCTGACCTTAACAATGATCTTGTGGTGAACGGGGAAGACCTTGCTATATTGCAGGGGTCCCTCCCGATAACAACGCCTGAAACAGCGCTCAGTGTTTCCATAGCAGAGGGGGCGCTTTCGATCAATGGACAGCTCTACTATTATTATCACGAGGGAGTGGTACCGAATCGCAAGCTTGTCGTGGCAAACGGAACGACGGCGCCGTGGGTCGAGGGGGCAGATTCGATTATAAATATAAACGGGATCGATTATGAGATAAGCTCGAAACAGGTCAATATCCAGGGAACGGTAAAAACAGTCTATCTGCTTACCGAGAAGATATCATCGACACCGACCGGCGATAAGGTGATCGAGGCCAATGGCGTTTTCTACAACATAGAGTGGCTGAGAGAAAGCCATGCAGTTACCTTTACCTGGCGCGAAAACGGGGTGCTGCAGTCTCCGGTTACCATTCAGCTTGATACGAATAAAGAGGTCGTCCTGAACGGCGTATTATATACGGTTGACTATGATATCGCCGCTAACTTTATCCAGCTGACGGAGATCGTCCATGAAGCAAAGATCTTGTATGAAACGACGATCGATGTTCGCGGCAGATTGTATACGGTGACACATTTTAGCGACGGGTCACTTGAACTCCGGAACGGCAACCTGTCCGAGAGGATCAATATACCCAAAGGGACAACGACCGTTACCCTCGAAGGGGTGATCTATTCTATATCGTTCGATTCCAGCGACAAACTTATTTTGACGCCGGTTGACAAGGTGATCGAGTCCGAGACTCCGCAGGATATATCCATCGATATCGCCGAGCTCGACGTTTCGGATATGGACGTCAATCCGCCGAAGGTCAGTCTGACCGGTTCGTCGCTGGCTACACAGGTATACCGTATCACGATCGACCCGATATCCTCACGGTTCAGATTTACCAATATGAGTAATCCGCTGGATGATACGAATGTGTTAGATGAAAATAACAGGGTTGTCCTTGCCGGCGGTGTCCGCTATGCCGCTCATTACACGACCGCAGGCGCGAACCAGTTCCTCCTTGTCGGTAAAGAATATAAACGCCTGACCTATGAGGCAGGATCGACAGTCGCCCTTCAAGGACCGGACGGGACGACGAAGGCATATACGGTGACGAAAACGTTGATACCGGGCACGGCGGCCTTTAAATATGTCTTTACGTCGGGGACGATATCCTATGAGACCGTAGACGGCGTTCTTTCGATCGGCACCGGGGATCAAACGCGGTATATCGTAAATGTCGTCGGTGACGACATGCTTATCGCGCGCGAATGTGAGACCTTCACCGCATTCACCGCGACGACGGTAACTGCCCATAACGTTACGCTTGACCTGCCTCAGGGCGGGACCTCGCAGTTTGATATCTCGATCATTGATCAGGGGCAGGGCATCTATCGGCTTAGCGGTAACGAGGGGGTTTATACGACGGCTGATGGCCGTTTCTCACTAGGCAGTATCGTGTATCAGATAACTCAAAAAAATAATGATATCACCGTTTCCAAAAACTCGGCTGCGATCCAGTACGACCCGGCGATAACCGTAGCGCGGCTCCAGACCAATAGCCGCCAGATCAGTACCTATCAGGTCACTGAAAACCAGGGTGTCTATACCCTGACCAACACCGACCCTGACCGGTCGAATGACACCGGCCAGATAGTCGACGGTAAGGTCACCCTCGACGGGGTTACCTACAACGTCCATTTTGCGGGCGGCAGCATGAATATTACCAAGGATTATATGATCCTGGATAACGGCGACGGAACGTATACCTTTGGAAGCCGGCAGGATGTCGAACCGTTCACCACGACAAGTACGGACGGCACTATTACCCTGACCGAATATACGCCGCAGGGTATTCCTGTCCAGAAACAATATTATATTTTCAAGAACCCGATCACCGGTGTCGTTATGCTTCTCCAGGACAAGGTGGTGCACTCAACCTATATCGGCAGTTCAGCGTTGGCAATAAAGATCGGCGCGGGAACCACGTTCTACGATGTGGTCCAGAGCGGGCCTGACACGTATGTCTTTACGTCAAACACCCAGCCGTCGGCCGTTTATACATCGACGGGAAATACGGTCATGATCAACGATGTCCGTTATCAGATCACCAAGACAGGACAAAATCTTGTTTTAGAGGCCGTTCCTTTCGAAAGTGTCTCGGGGGCCAATGGTATTGTCAGACTGGCCCTTGACGGAACCAACCGCTATTATGAGGTCGTTCGGAACGGTTCGACCAAGACCATGACCTTCACGAACCTGAAGGATCCTGCCGATACCGCTTCTTCGACCATTGTGGGAGGGGTCCATACCGTTACCTTTGCATCGCAGGGTAACGCCGTATACACTGTCGGCGGCGATATAGAGACCGGGCGCATTTTCCTGACGCCAAAACCGATAGCGTCAGAAAATATCGCGCGCCAGGCGATCATAGTCCGTACCCCTGAGATCAGACGGTATGATACGACCTTCGCCAGCGGCAATACCGGCTGGTCAACGGTTACGGGTGCCTGGACGACAGCAGGCGGTTACTATATTCCCGCCTCGACGACAGTAAACAGCATGGCCATCCTGAACCCGGCGCTGTACGAATGCGGCGAAGAGTTTACGGTCAGCGCCGATGTCATGTTCAATAACAGCACGGCCTCCCTGATCGGTCAATATTATCGGGACGATGTGGATCCTGCCGTCTACCATTATTATGAAGTCGAATTCAATTCGTCTCTTAACCAGGTCAATTTCAAGAAGGTCGTGAACGGCGTATGGACAGTCGTTAAGACATCGGCAATCCCGTCCACGATCGGCACGCTCGCGAATAACCAGCTTTATAAGATCGTCATGCGGATGCAGGGCAGCGCTTTACACGCCTATATCGCCCTTATCGATCCCGGGAATCGCGATGTCTTTACCTTGACGGAAGTAGGCACCGTCACGGTCGATTCGTTCGGTGGCACCGGTACGGTCGGCATAGGAGCCGGATTGACGGGTAATACTAAATTTGAAAATGTAAAGACTGTCGCATCAAAGGAAGACAGGACTTATTATAGCGTCTATAAGAACCCGAGTGATGATTACGTTTTCGATGATGGGACCGGCGGCGTGCAGCCGGTTGCCCAGAACGAGAATGCCTACGTCATCCTTAAGTCGGTCAAATATTTGATCTCCTTCGACGGCGATAATAATATCGTCCTGGCAAAGGATAGCACCGCGTTGACCTTTGATCTCTCCGATGTCGACACACCTGCCGGGTCCGGAGCCTACACTACTTCCGAGAACGGATCGTGGATGACCCAGACCGCTACCTATTACGGCACTGCCGATACCTTTGCGGCTGAAACCGGCATGGTATTACCCGGGGCATCATCGTATCTTGAACGCACGGTAAATGTCGATGAAGGCGGCGGCCTTCTGACGTTCCACTGGAAAGTCGGGACCGATGGCAGCTATTCAACGGTCGATACGATGCGCCTTATCATAGACGGCGTAGATACGCCGTATAGCATAAACGCGAATAGCGGCTGGCAGAACGTTTCCGTACCGCTTGATTTTGGCATGCACACGATACAGTGGGTGTATGACCGAACGCTCAATACTGACACAACTCAATCGGCAAACAATTTTGCATGGGTCGACAGTGTCGAAGTTATTTCGCATCGCATCAATACGATCTCATCGGCTAAACTGCCCATACCGCAGGGGTCTTATACGACAGACGGATGGTTCGTCCAGAACATCGATACCCCGGCAACTACGGGGTGGGCTGCCAAGGCCAAGGCAGTCTATAGCACGAATACCCGTATGTCAAAGACCATCGATCTGGCGAACGCCGACAGCGATGTGACGCTCGGCTTTGATTGGAAACTTGCGGTAGGAACCGCAAAAACGTTTAAGATCTTCATAAATGGCGCTGATGCCGGACTTGATTCGGGCGCATGGGCAAGAAACGAGTGGCATACCTTTACGAAGACCCTGGCCAAGGGGTCTGTTTATACCGTTGAATGGGTCTATCAAGACGATGCCCAGGCCGGTAATGATAATGAGACTGCTTGTCTTGCCAATGTCCGATTTGACGGTAAAGACAATACAGAGGATTTCAGCTATGAGCCCGGTGTGATCGGCGGTTACACATCGAGCGGCGTTTCGCTGTGGTCCCGGACGTTCAGGGACGGGACTAACGCGTGTGTGCAGGCGGGAAAGGTTTATAACGGC
>JAQUSE010000078.1 GCA_028715235.1 Candidatus Omnitrophota bacterium
GGTCTTGATTGCGCTCGCGGTCTTCATCGGTAAGACAAGGCTTATAGATAATATTGCTGTCGACCCTGCCGCTGTAAAGACAGAAAAAAGTTTTGCCAGGAAAGCGTGACATAATGGAACATCAGGACAAAGGCGATGTGAAATATAACGAGACTTTAAAAAAGAAGATAGAGAAGCTTAAGAAGAAGCGGAATGCGGTTATAATCGTACATAATTATCAGCGCGACGAGATACAGGAGATAGCGGATATTTCGGGAGACAGCCTTGCTTTGTCCCAGGCCGCCGTCAGGACAGATGCGGACGTTATAGTCTTCTGCGGCGTCCGATTTATGGCGGAATCGGCGTCTATACTTAATCCGGATAAAAAGGTGTTGCTTCCGGTCATGGAAGCAGGGTGCCCTCTCGCCGATATGATAACGCCTGAAAAACTTCGCGCCAAAAAGAAGGAATATCCTAAAGCGGCGGTCGTATGTTATGTGAACTCCAGCGCGGAGGTGAAGGCTGAAAGCGACATAGCCTGCACCTCCAGCAATGCCGTAGAGGTCGTAAGATCTTTACTGGAGAAAGAGATCATCTTTGTCCCCGATAAGAATCTCGGCCGCTATGTTCAGACACAGCTTCCCGGAAAGAAGATAATCCTGTGGGAAGGTTTCTGCCCTACACATATAAGGGTCCAGGAGGAGGATATGGTCAAGGCCAAGAAGGAGCATCCCGCGGCAGAAGTGATCGCGCATCCCGAATGCAATCCGGAAGTCCTTGCGCTTTCCGACCATATCTGCTCGACGGGCGGCATGTTCACTTATGTGAAAAAATCCCCATCTAAGGAGTTTATAATATCTACGGAGTCAGGCATGTTATATCAGTTAAGGAAAGATAACCTGGCCAAGAAGTTCTGCCTTCCCACTGAGAACTTGGTATGCGCCAACATGAAGCTCATAACGCTCGGTTGGGTGGCTCATAGCCTGGAGAAACTTGTTTACGAGATAAAGGTGTCGGACGTGGTTAGGGAGAAAGCGAAAAGGGTTCTCGAAAGGATGCTTGCGGTAACAGGGGAAAAGAAGGGCACGGCGATTGCCGGGGTATTAACTAGTCGTAAGTTATAAGTCGTAAGTTGTAAGCTAAATATTGCATTTTACTTATAACTTAAAACTTACAACTTATAACTGTCAGAGAATCAATATCTATGAGCAAAATAAAAGTCGGAATAATCGGTTGCGGAACGATAGGAACCCAACTTGCTATTGCCTGCCAGGGCAGGCTTGCGAAGAATGTCGAACTTGTCGCCGTATGCGACTTCGATGCCGGGAAAGCCGCGGCTTTGAACAAGAGCCTGAAGAAAAAAGTCCGTTCATTGAAGATCGGCAACCTTATAGTAAAGGCCGATATTGTTGTGGAGGCGGCTAGCGCGTGCATATCGGGCGACGTCTTGAAAGAATGTATCATGCGGAAGAAAGGATGTCTTATTATGAGCGTCGGAGGTCTTCTGGGGAGAGAGAGCCTTCTAAAAAAGGCCAAAAAGCTCGGCATCAGGGTTTATATCCCGAGCGGCGCCATATGCGGCATAGACGGATTAAAGTCCTCCTCCGTCGGGAAAATAGACTCGGTGACTCTTACGACGCGCAAGCCGCCGAATGGCCTTTTTGGCGCGCCTTACCTGAAAGAAAAGGGTATCGATATCTCTAATATAAGCGAAGAGAGAACGGTATTCGAAGGAAGCGCCGAAGAAGCGGTCCGCGCATTTCCGCAGAACATCAATGTATCGGCGGTCCTGAGCCTTGCAGGCATAGGGGCTAAGGCGACGCGGGTGAGGTTAGTCGCGTCTCCGGGGCTCGGGCGGAACGTCCACGAGGTCGAGATACGAGGAGACGCAGGGAGCATATTTACGCGCACGGAGAACGTTCCTTCAAAGGCGAATCCAAAGACCAGCGCGCTTGCGATCCTCTCGGCCATAGCGACACTGGGCGGAATTTCCGACAGCGTGAAGATAGGGACGTAATGAGACCGTTCAGCCGGACGGGTAACTACATCTCGACGAGGATTGGCAGGGCGATCGAGGATTACAGGCTGCTCGAAGATAAGGACAGGATACTCGTAGCCGTGTCGGGCGGCAAAGACAGCATGGCGCTCGTCAAGCTCCTGAACGAGCGTAAGAAATGGGCGCCCATAGATTACGAACTCACGGCGATGCACGTCGAATCCGATTTCCTGTGCTCGGACAGTAAGAGCCAGAAAAACGCTCTTAAATTGTTCTTTAAAGATAACGGCATAAAGTATCGTTTTGAAAAGATGAAGATCCTGAACAGGAAGGAAAAACCGTCGTGTTTCTGGTGTTCGTGGAACAGGCGGAAGGCCCTCTTTCTGGCGGCCGACAAGCTGGGCTGCAATAAGGTAGCGCTCGGCCACCACAAAGACGATATTGTCGAGACATTCCTGTTGAATATATTTTATCACGGCGAGTTTTCGGCGATGAACCCGAGACAGGAGCTTTTTGGCGGTAAGCTGACCATCATAAGGCCGTTATGTTATGTGGAAGAGAGCGCTCTCCGGAAGTTTGCCAAAGAAAGCCGTTTTCCGCTTCTTGCGTGCAACTGCCCGAATTCGGATATTTCAAAGAGGCGGCTGATGAAGGGTTTTGTGAAGAGGATGGAGAGGGATTGCCCTCACGTAAAGACGAACGTATTCAGGAGCATTTCGAGGATAAAGCACGAGTATATTAATATCAAATAATGTAAGGAAGGGGGGTGAAATAGATGGCAGAAAAAGTCGCAAAGGTAGGCATAAAACGTAAAAAGGGTTATCTTTATTACGTTGACAAGAAAGGCAATGTTGTCGAGACCAAGATGGCGAGAGGTAAATCCAAAGGCGGCGGCGGCAAGGTGGTCGCGAAGCCGGCAGTGAAGAAGGCAAAGGGATACCTTTACTTCATCGATAAGAAGGGCGACGTTTCAAGAGCAAGGATGAGGAGAGGCGGCAAGTAATACCAGGCGCTTCATATGAACAAAGGGAGACGATAGGTTTGCTTTCGTCTCCCTTGTTTATTAGGTCCGTCACGAAACCGTCAGGATTGAAAATCGACAGTGGTAATTGTCACGGGCAATTTTCTTATTGCATCTAATATTGATATATTATAGTATTATCATTATGGAGCGAGACACTATAGTAATAAAAGGGGCCAAAGAGCACAATCTTAAGAATATCGACGTTGAGATACCCCGCAATAAGCTATCTGTCATAACAGGCCTTTCCGGTTCCGGCAAGTCTTCGCTCGCTTTTGACACTATCTACGCTGAAGGGCAGCGCAGGTACGTCGAGAGCCTCTCCAGTTACGCCAGGCAGTTCCTCGAACAGCTGCAAAAACCCGACGTTGAATACATAGAAGGCCTGTCTCCCGCCATTAGCATAGAGCAGAGGAGCGCAGGTTCCAATCCCCGTTCTACCGTCGGGACGCAAACCGAAATATATGATTATCTTAGGCTGCTGTTCGCCAGTGTAGGTATCCCCCATTGCCATAAATGCGGCAAGCCCATAACCAGGCAGACCGCGCAGGAGATAGTCGACCGGGTCCTGCGGCTTCCGAAAGAATCGAAGATAATGGTCCTCGCTCCTCTAGTCCGGGGAAGGAAAGGGGAACATAAGGAGCTCTTTCATAAGGCCAAAAAAGACGGTTTCGTAAGGGTCAGGGTGGACGGTAACGTCCTTGAGCTTGACGGTAAGATCGCCCTCGACAAGAACAGGGCGCACAACATAGAGATAGTGGTGGACAGGCTCGTTCTTAAGGAAGGAATAAAGAAGCGGCTCACGGAATCGGTCGAGGCGGCGCTTGAGACGGGAAAAGGTCTTGTTATAATAAGCGCTGATAAACAGAAGGGGGGCGAGGATACGTTATTTAACGAGCAATACGCCTGCATCGATTGCGGGACCGGCTTCGAAGAACTCGCCCCGCGCATATTCTCTTTCAATTCGCCTTACGGCGCATGCCCGGAATGCCTGGGTCTCGGGAACAAGATGGAGATAGACCCGGAGCTCGTCATCTCCGACAAGTCGAAGCCCGTGATAGACGCCGTCGACGCATGGAGACGCGGCGGCAAAGGCCTTTATATATATTACAGGCGGCTCTTGCGTTCGGTGGGCCAGAGGTACGGGTTCGATGCGCATACCCCGTATAAAGACCTTACGAAGGAGATGAAGAAGATAGTGCTTTTCGGGGAACCCGGCGGCAAAGGCTGGGGGTATTTCGTGCCTCGGCTTCGCTCGGCACGAACCCCGAGCTATGCCGAGGGGTTCGAGGGAGTGGTGCCGAACCTGGAACGGCGTTTCCGCGAAACGGAGAGTGAATTCATAAAGACAGAGATCAATAAATACATGTCTGTCCTCCCGTGTCCGGGTTGCAACGGAATGCGATTGAAGCCGGAGAGCCTCGCCGTTACAATCGGAGATAAAAATATATTCGAGATATCGGATATGCCGATAAAAGACCTGAAGACATTTCTATCGGACCTGAAATTGACGGAATCGCAGGCCAGGATCGCCCGCCAGGTCCTTAAGGAGATAGGCGCGCGCCTGCAATTCATGGTTAATGTCGGGCTGGATTATCTTACCCTCGACCGGCGGAGTTCCACGCTCTCGGGAGGCGAGGCGCAGAGGATAAGGTTGGCCACGCAGATAGGTTCGGGCCTCGTCGGGGTAGTCTATATACTGGATGAGCCGAGCATAGGGCTGCATCAGAAAGATAACTCGAAACTCCTGGACACGCTGTTTACGCTCAGAGACCTCGGCAATACACTGATAGTAGTCGAGCACGACGAAGCCACTATAAGAAAAGCCGACTACCTGATAGATCTCGGCCCGGGCGCGGGCGAACATGGCGGAAGGATCATAGCTAATGGTACATTGGATGATATCATCGCCTCGAAGGAGTCGCTCACCGGGAAATATCTGAGGGGGGAATTGAAGATAACTGCGCCGTCCGCGAGGAGGCTTGTAGATAATAAAAAAGTCCTGAGGGTTATAGGCGCATCGGAGCACAATCTTAAGGAGATAGACGTCAGGATACCGCTCGGCCTTTTTATATGCGTTACAGGCGTATCCGGGTCAGGCAAGAGTACCCTTGTCGACGATATACTTTACAGGGCGCTGGCTAAGAAATTTTACAGGTCGCGGGAAATGCCCGGCGCTCATAAAAAAATAGAGGGGATGCAGTTTATCGACAAGGTCATAGTCATAGACCAGTCGCCGATAGGTAGAACGCCGCGTTCCAATCCCGCTACATATACAGGCGCTTTCGCTCCCATAAGGGATATCTTTTCCAGGCTTCCTGATTCCAAAGTGCGCGGATATAAGCCCGGCCGGTTCAGCTTCAACGTAAAAGGCGGACGCTGCGAATCGTGCATGGGCGACGGCATAAAGAAGATAGAGATGCATTTCCTGCCGGACGTATATGTGCAGTGCGAGATATGTAAAGGCAGGCGCTTCAATGACCAGACCCTCGACGTCAAATATAAAGGCAAGTCTATAGCCGACTGTCTCGACATGTCCGTGGAGGAAGCGCTCCGGGTCTTCGCCAATGTCCCGACGGTAAGAAACAAGCTTAAGACGCTTTACGAAGTCGGCCTGGGCTATATAAAACTCGGGCAGTCGGCCACGACCCTTTCCGGAGGCGAGGCGCAGAGGATAAAGCTTGCGACTGAGCTGTCAAAGACGTCCACGGGCAGGACATTCTATATCCTGGATGAGCCTACGACCGGGTTGCATTTTGCGGATGTCGACAAACTTCTAAGAGTATTGCAGGCGCTGGTAGGGCAGGGCAATACAGTCCTTGTGATAGAACACAACCTTGATGTCATAAAGACAGCGGATTACATAATAGATCTCGGTCCGGAAGGCGGGGATGAGGGCGGCGAGATCGTAGCCTGCGGCGCCCCGGAGGAAGTGATAAAGAACAGGCGTTCATACACAGGGCAGTATTTAAAAGAAGTGCTTAAATGACACGGCCAATGGTCAATAAAATAATAATAGGAAGTCTGGTTTTGATTTTCACTGTTGCGGGTTATCCGGCGCGTGCGGCGGAGAACCCGCCGGAATCGGATTTTGTCTATGCAAAGAAGGCGTTCGCCGACGGTTTTTACGACCTTGCGCAGGGCAGGCTGGAGTCTTTCATGAGAAGCCGACCGGACGCCGCCGATCTTTATGAGGCGCACTCAATGATGGGAAGATGTTATTATTACCAGAACAACCTGCCGAGGGCTCTCTATGAGTTCGAGGTGATCCTGGAGGCGCCCGCCGGAAGCGGGCCTAAAGACGAGGCGTTGTACTGGAGCGGGGAGATATACCTTAAGACAGGCGATTTTAAAAGAGCCCTGGAGTATTATCAGAGGGTCATCGATGAATATCCGTCCTCGAAATATCTTGGCTATGCCGTTTATTCAAAGGGCTGGGCATATTATAAACTCGGGTTCTTTGAAGATGCGCTGGCATGCTTCAGGGATGTCGTCTCGAGATATCCGTTTGAAAAAATAGCGATGGAGGCCCAATATAAGATAGGCGAGTGCGAATATCTGATGGGGAAATATACCTACGCCGAAGAAGAGCTCGGAAGGTTCATAGATAAGTTCCCCGTTTCCGGTAAGACCGCCGAGGCCTATTATCTTAAAGGCGAGGTCGAATTTTACCTGGCCAAGTATAACGACTCCATCGCCTCTTTCGACAGGGCGCTTGCGATATCGCCGGAAGCCGGTTGGTCGAACTTCGCCTTGTTCAGGAAGGCCAACAGCTACTACCAGTTAAGGGATTACCGGAGGAGCGCGCAGGAATTCAGGAGATGCCTCGAAAAGACATCCAACGATTTCCTGGCCGGTCTCTCTCTCTTGGGACTGGCCCGGAGTTATGAAGATCTTTCATCGCCGGAAGACGCCAATAAAGCGTACGATGAGTTGATGTCGAAATATCCGGACAGCGACGCGGCGGCGGAAGCGTATTACCATAAAGCAAAGAACCTGTCCGGGGAAGGAAGGTATGCCGAAGCCGAGCGCCTTGCCGCTGAAGGCGTGGAGAAATTCAAAAAATCCGGGTTTATCGATGAGCTCCATTTTGAGCTGGGCTGGGCGCTATCCATGCAGGGCAAGCATGACGACGCGGTCGGAAACTTTCTCTGGATAGAAAAGCAATCTAAAGATATGAACTTGAGCTCGCGGGCCATGTGCAGAATAGGCGATATA
>JAQUSE010000079.1 GCA_028715235.1 Candidatus Omnitrophota bacterium
CATCGTAAGGAACGTCCGGTTTATGAGGCTGCGGAATTTTGTGCTCTGCGATACGTTAGACAGCCCGATGACCGCCTGCGGCGCGGGATCCGAGAGATGAGCGAATTCCCTGATAGACTCCAGGACCTCGAGCCCTTGCGTTTGCGCCACGTTGACCGGCAAAACTATCGGATCGAGATAGATGTCTTCAGTATTCATCCCGCACTCCATGGCTTTCGCTACGATGGTCGCGGCGAGCTCAAGCCTTTTCTCCTTGGTATTGGGGACCCCCGTTTTATCCATCGTAAGTCCTATGACCTGAGTATTATATTTCTTTGCAAGGCCGAATACGATACTCATCTTCTCTTCGTCGGCATTAGTAGAATTTATTATAGCGCGCCTTTTGGCCAGCCTCAACCCCTCTTCTATCACATCGGCTTTTGTCGAATCGAGCGACAAAGAAACGTCCGTGACCTTCTGGATCGATTCCACGAGCCATCTCATATCGTCTTTCGGATTCTTCGAATACGGGCCGGTATTGACGTCCAGGACTGTCGCGCCTGCCTTGACCTGGTCGAGCGCCAGATGCTGTATGACGTCGCCCTCTTTATTGATGATCGCCTTTCCTACATCCTTGTACATGCCGTTTATAAGTTCGCCGATCACTATCATTGGATCCCCCGCTCATCATTATTTTTTCATCAGAACGTCTATATATTTTCCAACCGCTTTTGCCGCTTCCGGATGGCGCAGCACTATCAGGTCAGCGCCTGCCTGGATCATCGATACGGCGGTGGCCGCTTCCCAGTTCACGCCCTGCCGTAACCCGGATTCTTTCGCTTCTTTGATCCTCCATGTCTCCTGGCCGACAAAAAGTATGAACGGCATCGAGAGCATCTTGTCGCCGATGAACGCGGCAAGCCGCGCGCGCTCCATTATGGAATATACGTATTCCATCCCGTACCCCAGGGATGTAGTGGTCGGATGCATGACGATCTTAGAGGGATCGAGTCCCATGTCGCTTATCAATATATTCACCTGCTTGGCGATATTTATATCTATAGGCGATTCGGCGATTATTGAATGGCCGTCGGCCAGCGTCGTCGCGGCGAGCGTCTTATAGTTGTTCTGTGTTGCGGCTCCGAGCAGAACATTTTCGCCTTTCATAGCCTGGCTAGCCTTAGGCAGGAGGTCGTTGTCCAACTCATCGTCCCCGCAGCCGACCACGATGAGCGGCACTTTTACAGCGGACGCTATCGATTTCAGCACAGAAACGGCCTTGTCCGGAGAAACATTTCCGCAATCCGGATGGACGCTCTGCAGCCTGACGCATAAGGCCCTTGCCCCAAAATCTTCAACGCACTTTTTGGCCCACGCCGCCGGATCCTTCACGGAATCGCCGAACGGCTCTTTAAGCTGGTCGGGCCAGTCTGATGGCTCGCAATCGAGTATCTCAAAAGCTATCACAGGCGCATTCGGAGTATCGCCTTCCTCGAACAGGAACGGCAGGCTTGTCTCTCCCCCGATTTTTATGGCCTTGGGTCCCGTTCCGACGCTCACGACATTTATCGCGCCGCTATATTTTTCCTTCAGTAATTCTATCGGCATTTTTAACCTCTGTTATTTTTCTCAATATTCCCGTTATCGTATTTTTAACCGCCGCGCTGTCCAATTCGAACACCGGCCGGTTAGAGATATTCCAATCTATCAGGGCCTGTTCATGCGGCACTGTGCCCGCTACGGCCAGGCCCGTCGCCTTGATCTCATCGGCTATATTCTCGATAGGTCCCGCGACCTTATTTATCACCAGGAAAGCGTTCCCGATCTTTATGCCGAGTTCCTTTGCCAGGTCATATATCTTTTTCGCCGACCTGACGCCGGCTATCGAATAGTCGCTGACCACGACGAGCGAGCTCATCCCTCTCATAGTTCGCCTCGATATATGCTCCATGCCTGCCGCATTATCTATTACAACGAAATCATAATTGGAGCTTATTTTGTCGATTATATTTCTCAGAAGGCTGTTTACGTAACAATAACATCCCGGCCCCTCCGGACGGCCCATCACGAGCATGTCAAAATCCCTATTTTCGACGAGCGCCTCCTGGACCTTCATCTCTATAAAACGGTCTTTGGTCATGCCGGAAGGTATCTTGTCCATGTTCCTGGAAACCTCCTCGCAAATACCTACTATCGTCTGAGGGCTATTTATCCCGAGCGAGTCCGCCAGACATGAATTCGGGTCCGCGTCTATGGCAAGAAGCGCGCCCTTCTTTTGCGATATAAGCGCGTCGATAAATAACGCGGATATAGTAGTCTTTCCTGTCCCGCCTTTTCCATTGACAGCGATCACCGTATTGATGGGAACCTCCCTATGTCCGTATGCGGAAAGAATAACGACGCGACATATTCGTCCATGTAATTGGGTTCCGAGCTTAAGTCGATATAAGTGATATTCTTACAAATCTCATGGGCCCTTAAGAATGCCTCATGAGACTCAAGCGACATCCTGGCGCCGGCAAGGGACGAGTTCCCGATAAATTGATAAACGCTCCGGTCGATATCGGGGAAGAGGCCTATATATACTGAATTCTCTATATTGAGGTAATTGCCGAAACCTCCGGCAATGTAAATCTTCCTGACCTCGCCGATATCTTTTTCTACCTTGTTCAGCAGCGTAATTATGGCGCTGTATATGGCCCCTTTGGACCTTTTCAAATTTTCTATGTCGTCTTCTGTTATGACGATATCCCTGCCTATATCCGTCTCGCTCGCGAACGCGACGACGAATTCATAAGTGGTCTCGCCCTTCCTGACACGATTTGACTTTATATCGCGCCTGATCTTCCCGTCCTTCCCGATGACCTTGCGTTTCAGCATCCGGCACAGGAGATCGATGTAGCCTGAACCGCATATACCCTTGGGTTTCGCTCCGCCGATCGTTCCGACTTTAACGTTAAGGGCCTCGTCTATATCGACCTTTTGCACGGCGCCTTTTACGGCCTTCATGCCGTGGCTCAACCCGCTGCCCTCAAAAGCAGGCCCCGCGCTCGCGGCCGCGCCTATCATCCATTCCTTATTACCGAGGACTATCTCGCCGTTCGTTCCGATGTCGGCTAATAACGTCATATCATCCTGTTGGGCCAATCCACAGGCAAGCACGCCTGCTACTATATCGCCGCCCACATAGGTGCTGACCCCCGGCAGAAACGCTGCCATCCCTTTGGGGTTGATATCCACGCCGACCTCGGACGCGTGCATTGAGGAGAACGATGTCGTTGTCGGCACGTAAGGAGCTTTCCGTATGTTCGATGGGTCTATCTTCAATAAAAGGTGCATCATAGTCATGTTCCCGGCAAAAGTAATACATGAAATATCGCCAAGGCCTACCTTGTGCTCGCAGGTAAGATCATCTATCATCTCATTGATATTATCCAGAACTGCGCCGCAAAGTTGCGCGAGGCCGCCTGGCTCGGACGCGTAGATGATCCTCGTTATGACATCGCTCCCGAACGCGGATTGTTTATTGAAAGCTATCCTGGTCCCGAGAATATCTTTCGTATTCAGGTCGACAAGCTGGCCGGCGACCGTAGTGGTCCCTATGTCGAACGCGAGGCCGAAGTTATTTTTAGATGTATCGCCCGGTTCTATGGCCAATATCTCCAGGGCGCCGTCAATATAAGCGAGGCTCGCGGTAACCTTAAAATCGCTTTCGCGCAGCACGTCCCCGAGATGTGTCACGCTTGTGAGTTTAGCCTGAATGCGGATATGTTCGATCTTCGTTTCAAGGTCCCTGACTATCCTGTCAAGGTCGCTTAAATTGTCATCGGCCGTCGGCTTCGGAAGTTCCAGATATACCTTTCGGACCAATGGAGAGAACTTGTAAATCGCTTCCTGTTTTAACGTCTCTCCTTTTGTAAACTCCTCAGCGTCATGGCTTAAGTTCTCATGAAGCCCGATCGACTCCTTGGGAATGAGCACTTCAATGTCGCTCTCGATGATAGTCTGGCACGCCAGCGCCGCACCATTCTCGCGCTCCGCCTCGCTTATGAAGCGCGATGAATCGGCCTTGAACTTGCCTTTCTCTATGACGACGCGGCATTTCCCGCAAAGGCCCTCGCCTCCGCAGGCCGCGTTCAGCACTATACCGCATTTTATGGCCGCGCTCAAGATATCAGAGCCTCTCGCGACCCGGACCGACTTACCCTGCGGCTTGAACGTGACGTTGAATTCCTGCAATTATTTCAGGCTCCTCAAAAAATTTGTTATGCCCGAAGCTTCTTTCGGGCCGACAGATACTTTCCAGCCGGATACCTCTTCAAGCTTACCGCTTAATACCGAGACATACCCGGGAATCACGACCTTTCGGTGCGCGACAATATCAGCGATACCGCCGGTTTTTAATGTATCCGCGATCTTCTCCGCGGTAAACTTCTCCGCCGCCCAGGCCGTCAGGACGGACATGCCCTCGGCGTCGCAGGCAATTAGGTAGGAGGGTATCTTGCTGGCCTCCACTTCTCCGGCAACTGTAAAATATGTTATGGAGAAGTTGGTAGTGACCAGCACCGGCGAACTCTTGGAGACTTTGCCTATCTCGTATATCTTAGGCTCTACCTGCACCGGCTTCTGCGGGTCCTGGTAAATATCCTGTCTGGCGACAAGTAAGGGAAAGATATAATCTTTGTCAGTATTCTTTACGATCACGATGCCGGCATACTTCACGACGTATGATATCGCCTCTGCAAGCTCCAGGTCGGGATCGTCGGAATCAGTAAATGCTATTACCGGGTATCCGAGGGGCCTAAAGTTCTTCCTTAAAGCGCTCCTCCTGGCAAAAGTAAAATCCTGTATGCGTTTCGCTATCGACCTGCGTTCAAGGTTTATCACAATCTCGCCGACGCCGGCGTTCTTCGCCCTGTCGGTCAATTGCGCCGCTTCATCAAGGCTCTTCGCGCTTACCGCGAGCGGCAAACTGTTATCTTTGGATAATTTAATGAAATCATCGATGGATGAGGGCTCGTCGCATATGATAAGCGGCCGCTTTTCTTTGCATACCTTCAAAGCTTCCCCGGTCGAAGCGGCATCGGCAAAGAGCGCAATATTGAGACCGGATTGGGACACAACCTTTTTTACGACCGCGGCAAAGCGGTCCTTATTGCCGGATGAGGCCTTTACGCATATGAGATCTACGCCTATCTGCTGGCCGACCCTTTCGAATTTTAGCTTGTCTATCTCGGCGACTTTCTTCGCGAGTTCATCATCGCTTAACGTATCCTCCGCCAGGAAACCTATAGCAGCCGGGTGGAAAAATTTCTGCTCGTGGCGATACATGACCGTTTCGTTGCCTATCTCGATCTTGTTGCCGCCGGTACCGATAGTGACAAGCTTCATGGGAGGCTGACTCGCGCTTTCAAGCAACAAGCGCACCGCAGCTGTCACGTGCGGGCACTTATCGAGCGACACCTTCTTCTGGGCAAGCGCCATCGCAAATGCCAGGCACGTCGCGAATCCGCACTCTTTGCAATTTGTCTTCGGAAGCTGTTTATAAATATCCAACCCTGATAACGCCATTATCCCTCCTGCCTATCTCCTCACAACCTCTATCATCTGTGAAATATACTCAGCTTCAGGCCATGTGTCGAGGACGTCGCCCTCTTTAAGGCCGACCGCAGGATTTCCGACAGCCATTATTTCATACCGTCTTCCCACGTCCTTATTCCCCGGCCTTCCCACAAAAATAAGCGACCCCCAATCGCCTCCGGCCTTGGTTCTCGCCTTGGGCTGTACCCAATAATCCCCTGTAGTCTTCGACCGCACCACCGTCCAGATAGTTACCCCGGAAGCCTTGGCTGTGCCCTCGACGAGCGGCCTTCTGTCCACATATTCGCCGGGCCTGGGAGAGACTATCCGGATCAAACCGCTCTTTGATACGGTCCTGCCGAGCACCCTGCCGGCTTTCCGCGGTTTTCTCTTTTCGTTCTCCTCGAAATATTTATCCGCGATCTCCAGGGTTAAGCCGAATAACGATATCGACTTTGCGTATTTCATCTTTTCAATATTGAAGAGAAAGAACGCGACGAGGACAAAGACAAAAATAACTATCAGCGCTATGCCTAAGATCTCCATCTTTAAACCAGCGGCGGCATGGTGAGTGCCGGATGCTTGACCTTCTCGAGGTACACCAAAAGGGCTGCCGCATCTGTCGCGATAGTCTCATCCGCTATCTTGTCGAACAGGTCCGGCACGCCTTCCTCTTTGGCGCGAATTTTAAGCCTATCGGCTAGCGCCTCTTTCAGCTCCTTAGGCATCCACACGACCCTCTTCAATCCGCCATCCGCTGAAATAAATTTCTTGCTCACTACATACAGGCGTCCGACCCCGAGGAACCCGGGAGTCTGGTTGCCGCCGCCGACTGAGCTGGCAAGAGTAGTGAACTTCATTCCTGCAGGCGTCTCGCCCGTGTATTCCCTGTTGACGACCATGACACCGTTAGCCTCAGGCACTATCGCAACAATGCACTCGAAACAACCGCACGACGTCATAGGCGATTCCATCAGTGAATATACGGCCATCTCGGATATGTGCTGATGCGACTTATCAGTAACGAACTCATTTATACCCTGCCAAATGCCTTTCGAAAGATCGACGGTCCTTCCCTTCTTGATGGGCTGGTTTCCGCCTGTCGGCGTGATCTCATGCGCGGCCTTCGCGTCCAGCCACGAATACGCGCCGCACAGGCCAAGCCTCTCTGGACTTACAACGCAGACGTGGTCCGGCGCGAAACTCTGGCAGAGCGTACAGCTGTAGAACGTGTCGACGGATTCATCCGTCATTCCCGCAAGCCGCTCATCCCTGGCGTCGAAAGATTTTTTCGCCTCCGGCATCAGCGACTTAACATCGTCCTCTTTTGTATAAACCGTTACCTGGACTTTATCAACGATGGCGCCATATTCGTCATGGAGTTTTGACGCGATGATGTCGCCAAAATGCCTGATCTTGAATCCCGCCTTATGGGCGTCCTTGGAGATCCTCATCCAGTTCATATCGCGCTGGCCCATATGAAATATACCCATAGCGTAATTCAGAAACCTGTGTATCTGGCGCTCCAGGATAGGCTCAAAGTCCTGGACCATCTTCCGTCCGGCAACCTCGACGAATATGCCGAGCGGGTAACTTTCGCCTTCCTT
>JAQUSE010000080.1 GCA_028715235.1 Candidatus Omnitrophota bacterium
TTCAGTGCTCATATAACTAGGCTTAGGTTAGAGCAGGAATAGTAAAATCTTTCGCGGATTACTTCTTATATTTGCCGATGAGTTGACCCCGGCCCAGAGCTGGAGGGCGCGGCCAGTATCGACGTCCTTCGCCTCATTTCGACACCTCAAGCTGGTACAGGTCGGCAGCCGTTCCCGTCAACCAAAGATGTTTACCGTCCCACGCTATACCTGTCGCCCTGTTCACAGCCGAAATAAAAGCGCCTATGATTTCATATCTATCAACGTCTATCTTGTAGACTATCTTGTCGAACCAGCTCGTTATCCATAAATTTTTACCGTCCCACGCCATCTGGCACGGTTCCTGGATATACTTGATCTCCACCTTCTTTATAATATTGGCGTTCTCGTTCATCTCAAGAAGATGGAATTTAGTGCCCATTCCGCGCGTCCACGTTATTACGAATAAGCGGCTTCCGGTCCATACGACGCCTGCCGGAAAGGACGGCGCAAGCGAAACCTCGAGGCCGTCCGGCACCATCTCGTCATTCTCGATGCGGACCCGGTAAAGTTTACGCGCCTGCCAATCGGTCACAAAATATACGTCGCCGGACTTCCTCGTGATCCCTTCGGTGAAACTCCCTATCGGTTTGATGTCGCGAACGTGCAGGCCGCTCATTGCGTCGACAACCCATACATTGCCGTTCAACCCCTTAGCGACGGGGCCGTTCGCCACCCATATGTCGGCGCCGTTCCAGAAAAGCCCTTCATGATAACCCTTTTCAAGCTTGATCTCACGCAGTACCTTAACTGGTATCTCCTTGAATTGTTTTCCCTTATTAAGCTGGTCCGTTTGTGTCCCGGCATGAACAATATCCGCGGATAAAAATATCAGCGCTAAGATAACCGCGTTAATAAACTTCGGTTGCATTCGTCTCATCTGCGGGTTCCCTTGCCTCATTCACACGGGTTTTAAGTTCGTCTATCTCTTTTTTGAGCTCGACATTCTCCGCCTCCAGTTTCTGAAGACGGCGGTCTACCTCCACGAATTTCCTCGACGAAAACTCTTCCGCGCTTTCAAGGATGAACGTAGTGGCATTGCGCTGATGCATCTTCGCGCCTTTCGGCATCAGTATGGTGACGTCATTATTGACCTTTCTTGCCTCCATCCCGGGAGGTATCGACACGTCGGGCGTTGAACCGTTACCCTGCATGTCATTCTCCGCGAATATAATAGCCGGACAGATAAATGCGATCGATACGACCGCCAAAACCATCACTCCTCTCATAAACGTCTCCTGTCTTTTTGGCATAGGCCCTTACTTAAGGCAACGCCGGAGAATCTCTCCGGGGATATTATTTAATATATAATAACACAGATAGCAATGGTTTGTCGTCTTTCCGGGAAATTTCACTCCCAGGCGCTCGAGTTTTTTACGTATCTCGGTAAGGCCCGAATCGAATACCGCGGCAACAAACCTGTTTGAGCCGGCCCTGCGTAATATATCCGCGGCGGAATCGCGTTTTATATTCCCTATGGTCAGGATTTCGGAATCAGCCGCGTATCCGCAGCACGGCTTCACTTTGCCGTCGGGCATCACAAAAAACGCGTTACCGGGCCCTTTACAATAGTCCTCTTTGAACCACCGGCCGCCCCATGGATCTTTGAGCCTTCCGGCCTTTCCGACGGGAGACAATTCAATGTTGGATACCCTCACAAAAACGGAATCGTTCCTGATGCAGTGCGAACCTCGGCCTGCCCGCGCATAACCGGCGCCCAATAAACGAGCCAGGATCCGAAGCATTCGATCCGTAGCTTTGTCGCGCGCGCCTGTCGTCCTTGCGATCGACACTATATCCGGCCTCTGCCATATAGACACGGCTGTTTCAATAAATCGAGCCGCTTTCTTCAGATCCTGCTTATGGAATGCGTCTACGCTCACGCATATCGAACCGTCGTATCCTGCCTTGCGCAGACGCGCCAGCGCGCCGTCGAGGTGCGAGCCGGACTTATACCATACGCCGTTGGTCATTATCCTGTCGAATAGCATGCCTTCGCTCACGGCTTTTCTCGTGAGAGAACATAAAAAATCCGGAGCGAGAAAAGGTTCGCCTCCGGTAAAACCGACGTATTTAATGCCTATTTTCCCGCATCCTGCCAAAAACCTTTCAGCCGTTCCGACGGATAGGTTAGGCCCGGTCTTTGCGGAGGTACAATGCGGGCACGCAAGGTTGCACCGCGCGGTGGGAGAAAAGAGCACTTCCTCCGGATCGAATCCCATAAGATAGGGTCTGTCTTTAGTAGTTCTCGGCCAGCTGCTCGTAATAGGCCTGTGGATGTTTGCACGCCGGGCATTCGCGCGGGGCCTCGGCGCCCTCAAAGACGTAACCGCAGTTTATACAATGCCATTTAACAGGTGTCCGCTTCTTGAACACCTCATTGCCGGAAATGTTATTGATAAGCTTCCTGTATCTCGATTCATGGAACTTCTCGACTTTGGAGATCTGCTCAAACGACCTCGCGATCTCCGGGAACCCTTCATCCGCGGCTGTCTTCGAAAAATCGGCATAGAGCGTCGTCCACTCCAGATTCTCGCCTGCCGCCGCGGCCTCAAGATTAGACTTAGCGTCTTTGATCTGGCCGGCCGGATATGAAGCCGTTATCGACACATCGCCGCCCTGCAGATATTTGAAGAATACCTTCGCGTGTTCTTTTTCGTTCTCGGCCGTCTCCGTGAAAATATTGGCGATCTGCTCAAATCCTTCTTTCCTGGCCGCGCTAGCGAAGTACGTATACCTGTTTCTGGCCTGCGACTCTCCCGCAAAAGCAGCCAAAAGATTTTTCTCTGTCTTCGTCCCCTTTATCGATTTCGTTGATGCTGCTTTTTCGTCAGCTGTCTTTGCCATAAATGTCTCCTTTATGAGATCGGTTGCGCTGTCAATACCTGCACATCCTGCGATGTACCGATATTCTTTGTCTCCAGCTTTGAGTCTATCTTTTTATTGATGCCTTTCAATACTTGCCCGGGCCCTATCTCAAGGAATAGTTTTACGCCCGTCCGGACTACCGACCTGACGGATTCTTCCCATAGAGTCCTTGTATTTACCTGCGCTATCAAGTTTTCTTTTATCTTTGCCGGGTCGGTCTGGACTTTCGCGTCGACGTTCGATATGAACGGTATCCTCGGCGGCAGTATCTGGATCTTTTCAATATAGTCCTTCAGCTTGTCCCGCGCGTGGGTCATGAGCGACGAATGGAACGGGCCGCTTACATCGAGCATCAGGACGCGTTTGGCGCCTTTCTCTTTCGCAAGGCTCGCAAAAAGCTCGATATTAGACGTCTTGCCGGAAACTACGACCTGCCCGGGACAATTGAGGTTCGCTATCTCGCAACCGAATCCTTTGCACAATTCCTCGACGAGATTAAGGTCCATCCCTATAACGCATGCCATCTTGCCTGGGTTCTTCTTCGACGCGTCCTCCATCAGCTCGCCGCGTTTCCTGACGAGTACCAGCGCATCCTCGAATGACATGCTTCCGCATGCCACAAGCGCAGTGTATTCGCCCAGGCTCAAGCCCAGGCTGAACTTAGACGTGACCTGCCCATAATAAGAGGAAGACTCAAATACCCTCAGGGCCGCGACGCTTGCGGTAAGTATAGCCGGTTGGCTGTTCTGCGTAGTAGATAGGATCTCCTGCGGACCTTCGAAACATAATTTAGTCAGGTCGAATTTCAGGACAGAGTTTGCCCTGTCAAATACATCTTTCGCCTGAGAGAAACCGGCATACAGGTCTTTGCCCATACCAACGGATTGCGCGCCCTGTCCCGGAAATATCAACGCTGCGTCTGCCATTGTCTCACCACTCTATTACGATTGCGCCCCACGTCAGCCCGCCGCCGAACGCGTCCAGAAGCAGCTTCTCGCCCTTCTTGACCCTGCCTTCTTTGATCGCCTCGACCAGCGCAACGGCGCTCGACGCAGCCGACATATTGCCGTATTTATCGATATTCAAATATATCTTGTCCGGCGTCAACCCCATCCTCTTCGCCACGGCGTTCAGTATCCTGATGTTGGCCTGATGAGGTATTACCAGGGCGATATCTTTAGCCGTCAGCCCGAGAGGTTTTGTCGCTTCAAGCGCGGCGTCGGCCATTATCTTGACGGCATGTTTGAAGAGTTCTGTGCCGTTCATTTTAATGAAATGAAGCTTGTCTTCGACCGTCTTCTTGCTGGCCGGCATCCTGGAGCCGCCCGCCGGAAGTTTGATGAGTTCGCCCTGTTTCCCGTTAGCGCCGAGGTAGACCGACAATATCCCGCCGCGCTCTACCGGCCCCAGCACGGCGGCGCCCGCCCCGTCTCCGAATAAGACGCAGGTCGCGCGGTCGCTCCAGTCCGTTATCGCCGAGAGTTTTTCCGCGGCTATCACGAGCGCGTGCTTATAAGTTCCCGAGGAGATAAATTTATCGGCTATCGCGAGCCCGTATATGAAGCCGGAACAGGCTACGCTTATATCGAACGCGGGAACCGTCCTCGCGCCTATCTTTTCCTGGACGAGACACGCCGTCGCCGGAAAGAACATATCCGGCGTAATGGTCGCTACGATGATGAGGTCTATATCCTCTGGTTTCAGATTGGCGTCTTTGAGAGCCCTCTTGGCCGCCTCCGTTGCCATATCGCTCGTCGCTTCGTCGGGCCGGGCTATCCTGCGCTCTTTGATTCCCGTCCTCGTGGTGATCCATTCGTCGGTAGTATCGACCATCTTTTCCAGGTCCTTATTGGTGAGCACCTTTTCCGGGAGATACGACCCCAGCCCCAATATGCCTGTCTTGATTTTTTCACACATATCAATAACTCTCCAATTCCTCTACGATATGTTTGTTCACATCCAGGTCCTTGAACTCGCCGGCTACCCTTATAGCGTTCTTTATCGCCTTGGGGCTGGACGAGCCGTGGCTTATGATACATCTTCCGTCTACGCCCAAAAGCGGCGCTCCGCCGTACTCCGAATAATCCATCTTCTTCTTCAGTTCGTTAAACGCGGAGCTCGCGAGCGCGGCGCCCAGCGTGGCGATTATATTGGACTTTATCTCATGCTTAAGAAGTTTCACGATTGTATCCACTACGCTCTCCGAGACCTTGAGTATGACATTGCCGACGAACCCATCGCACAGGACTATGTCGGCGGTACCGGCATATATATCGCGTCCTTCCATGTTCCCGATGAAGTTGAGTTTTGATTCGCTGAGAAGCGTGTGGGTCTCTTTAACGAATTCCGTCCCTTTGGACTCCTCCTCGCCTACATTCAGCAGTCCCACTTTGGGATTCGATTTCCGCAGGATGTACCTGCAATACGCGTCCGCCATAATGCCGTATTGGAGAAGATGGATCGGCTTGGGATCTATATTCGCGCCGACGTCGATTATCACCGAAGGTCCGGCGAGGGTCGGTATTACTATGGCTATGCCAGGACGCTCGATGCCCGGCAAAAGTCTCAAAGAGAGCGTGGCCGCGCAAACAACCGCCCCCGTATTGCCGGCGCTGATGAAACTGTCCGCCTGTTCCCTCTTTATAAGGTCGAGTCCGACGACTATAGATGAATGGCGCTTGCGCCTTACGGAGATGGCGGCAGGCTCATGCATCTCTATCCTCTCGGGCGCGTGCAACACGGTTATCTTTGACGAATAGTCCTTATATTTGTTCAATTCGGCCCTGATCGTCTTCTCGTCGCCTACAAGGATCAGGTCATGGCCGAGTTCCTCTACGGCCTGGATCGCCCCTTCGACCTCTACGACGGGCGCCCTATCGCTACCCATTGCATCGATCACTATCTTCATATCTTTCTCTTCCTTATTATTGCTTCTTTTTCGTCTTTTTTTCTTTCATCATGACGACCGGCTTACCGTTATAATAACCGCAGTGAGGGCAAACACGGTGCGGTATCCTTACCTTTTTGCAGTTAGTGCATACGGCAAGGTCCTGCATGAATACCTTACTGTTCGCGCTGCGTCTTTTATCTCTCCGCGCCTTAGAGTGTTTTCTTTTTGGTAGTGCCATTGTTCCTCCTTTAATAACTTCTGTCTTTTACAATTTGATACGTATCGTGCGCTATCAGCAACTCTTCGTTCGTAGGTATTATCAAAAATCTCACCTTGCGCCCGACTATCCCCTTGATCTCCCTCATGATCCGCTTTACCAGCCAAGGATTATGTTCTCCTATTCCGGCCGTAAATATCACCGCGTCCAATCTTCCAAGCACCGCCTGGTAAGAACCGATATATTTCTTTGCCCTGTAGATGAACATGTCTATGGCCAGCTTGGACCTTAGGGCCTTCTCGCCCCGGCCTTTTGAGGCCTTCAATATGTCGCGCATGTCGTTGCTGACGCCCGATATCCCGAGAAGGCCGCTCTCTTTGTTCAATATATCGTTGACCCGGTTAAACGACAGGTTCTCTTTTTCCAGCAGGTACAATACGGCAGCCGGGTCGAGATCGCCCGACCGCGTCCCCATCAAAAGTCCTTCCAGCGGCGTAAATCCCATCGATGTATCTACAGACTTGCCTCCGTCGACCGCGGTCATGCTGCAGCCGTTCCCGAGATGGCACGTTATTAGCTTCAGGCTCTTCAGGGGGCGCTTCAGGATACGCCCTGCCTCTTCGGTCACGAACTTGTGGCTAGTCCCGTGAAAACCGTATCTCCTTATGCCGTAATTTTTGTAATATTCGAAAGGCAGGCCGTACAGGAACGCCACTTCGGGCATCGTCTGGTGGAAAGATGTATCGAAAACCGCCGCCTGGGGCACACCCTTAAGTATCTGCAGGCACGCTTCTATTCCCAGGAGCGCCGGCGGATTATGGAGCGGCGCAAGATCGCTGTATTTTTGTATTGAGCGCAGCACCTTCGCCGTGATGAGGGACGACTCCTTGAACTCCTCTCCTCCGTGGACAACGCGATGGCCTATGCCGGCTATATCGCCTTTAGACGATATCACCCCATAGCGCTTATCGCTCAGGATACTGACTATCATGCCGATAGCGGCGTGATGGTCGTTACAGAGGACGTTCTTGTTTAAGGAAGGGCTGCCTTCTTTCTGGTGACACAACGTCGAACCCGCCTGGCCTATACGCTCTACGACGCCTTTTGCCAAAGACTGTTTCTTCTTAATATCGAACACCTGGTAT
>JAQUSE010000081.1 GCA_028715235.1 Candidatus Omnitrophota bacterium
GGAGAAAAACGGTTAAAAAGAGCCAAGGCTGTTCGAGGCCGGATCATCGTCCCGCCGAAGGCGGGACGCCGGCCGAGTTGCCGAAGGCTCCCGTTTTTCGACTGAACAAAGACCGACCCCATAACTATACTGCAGGGGGAATATTTTCAGTGCTCACATAACGAACACTATGACTTTGTCAAGTCAAATTAAAGCATAGTGGATTGATTGAACGATAAGTTTCGTTATATTGCGTATTGTTCTTTATCAAGACGCACGCTATCTTAATAATTTTATTAGCAATGTTATTCAGAACAAGCTTTTTGGCTTTACCTTCTGCAAGCTTGCGCAGATAATATTTTCTAAATATAGTATTGTGTGTCGAGCAGGAACAGGCAGCCAGCATGAGCAGCTTCCTGGTATATACAGGACCGAAGTTGCGTATGCGAGGATGCCTGTAAACCGATTTTCCGCTCGTATGCTGATAAGGGCATATCCCTATGAATGACGACAGTATCTTGTGACCGGATATATTATCGAATGCCCCAGTAATTGCTATCAAGTCAGAAGCGAGTAATAATCCGACGCCCGGGATGCTTTTTAGATGATTGGTCATTTGGGATATGGTAGGATTTTGGCGTATAAGATGGTCCAGCTCTTTGTCGATAGCAACAATGTGTTTCTTAAGCTCTTTTAAAGTCTCGTGATGGGCTTTTATGATGAGC
Source organism: Candidatus Omnitrophota bacterium (assembly GCA_028715235.1). GTDB lineage: Bacteria > Omnitrophota > Gorgyraeia > 2-01-FULL-45-10 > 2-01-FULL-45-10 > JAQUSE01. Next base: position 705 of record JAQUSE010000081.1, read on the forward strand.
GGTACCTTGATCACGTGTCTTTCATAAGCTTTAATAGAATTCTGGATAGCGGTGCTTTGCTTTGTAAACTGCTCCCTGGCCGTTAGCAATTGCTTGATCTTCTCGACGATCTCTTGCTTAGGCTGCCAGAACCTGAGCTCATCGCTGTATCTATAAGCGTATTCGGCGATCTGTTTTGAGTCAACAGGATCTGTTTTATGGCCTATGGGATCAAATGCGCGTTTTACCTTAAGGGGAGGCTCAACGCTTACCCTGAAGCCATTGGCCGCCAGATAATGGCTGACAGCTTCGCTGTAAATACCTGTTGCCTCCATGCAGATGATGGAGTTTGAGCTATCAATACCATGTTCTTTGAGCCATGATATTAACATGCTGAAGCCATCTGGATTATTTTCGATTGCCTCCTTGGTGATTAACGGTTTTTCGGGGGACTCGTATATGCTCGCGACAAAATTATCGCTTGCTATATCGAGCCCAATAAAATAATCGCTCTTTTGCATCTCGGACGCTCCTTTCTTTTGTGCACCGAATAAGATGATATGAGCTTACTCCATTAGTAGCCTTAAAAGGCGTTAGCACTATATAGCTTTAATCACCATAGAAAGCCGGGTCTCATTCGTTATATAAGTTTTTCTTATGAGGCTTAATAGACTTATTCGGCTCTCTATTCGGTACATGGGTTGATAAACTTATTCAAAGAACCGATGTCCCATTATACTATACCTTTACTAAAAACAGTCTAATGGCTTAGGTTTGAGCTAAATACGTAAAAATTTCATAGTAGCGAATTATTGAAGCAGAGGAAGGATGGATTTGGCGGCGCGGAGGCGCGCGCCGGGTCCGCCTAAAGAAACCTTGACGGCCTGCAGGTCGCTTAGCATGGCGGCCATCTTGCCGGCGTTTTCCATTATCTCGACGGACTTGGCGGCTATATTAGCCGGCGTTGCGTCGTACTGCAAGAGTTCCGGCACCACTTCTTTTCCGGCGATGACATTGACGAGACCCACGAAGGGAGACTTCATGACGGCCTTATATAATATATATGTCAGGAAGCTTGTCTTATACATCATGACAAAAGGCGTTCCTATTATGGCGGTCTCAAGAGTTGCCGTCCCCGACGCTACTATCGCGAAGTCGGAGGCGCCCACGATATTATATGTATCGCTTGTAGCGATCCTGACGTCGAGGCCTGAATTGCCGACCGCTTCTTCGTAGAAACGTAAGGGAAGGCCGGGATGGCGCGCTATTATGAATTGCGCGCCTTTCAGTTTGTCGTTCAGGATGCCTGCGGCGGACAGCATCACCGGAAGGAAAGACCTTACCTCGAGAGAGCGCGAGCCGGGCAGGAGGGCGATCGTCTTCTTTCCTTTTAAAAGATCGTACGCCTTCATTACGTCATCCTTGGGCAGAGTCATCTTAACTATATCGACTAGGGGATGGCCCACAAATTCCGCGTCCACTCCGTATCTCTTGTACAGCTCCTCCTCGAACTTGAAAAATACGATCATCTTCTTTACGCATCTCTTAATTATCTCGATCCTGTCGAGCCCCCACGCCCATATCTGCGGGCTTATGTAGTATACGACGGGTATCGACCTCTTCTTCAGGGCTTTTGCCAGTCTCAGGTTAAAGCCGGGGTAGTCGACCAGTATGGCCAGGTCCGGCTTTTGGGCTTCTATCTTCGACATGACCGCCTTATAGGCTTTTCCGACGGTAGCTATGTTCTTTACCACCTCGACCGCGCCGACCAACGCCAGTTTCGATATGTCGAAGATGACTTCAACGCCGGCCTCTTTGGAGAGTTCGCCGCCGAGCCCGAAAAAACGCAAGCCCTGCCGCATAGATCTTAAGTCTTTTACGAGATTGGAAGCATGTAGGTCGCCGGACGGTTCTCCGGCCACTATGAGGATATTCATGGTTTCTTGGAAGGTAGTATCTTTTCCGTTATTTGAAGCGCTACCTGAAGGGCGCGCTTTCCTTCTACGCCGGAAACCTTAGGCCGCTTGCCGGTCCTTACGCATTCGATGAACGACTTCAACTCCCGCTTCAACGCCTCTTTCTTCTTTATCTTTATCTTCTCTTTTATTATCCTATCATCGGTCTTTTTGAATATCGCGGCGTCCTGGGTGACGTAGTCCAGCGAAACGTAGGAGTCTTCCTGGAATATGCGCATCTTCCTGACGACGTCTTTTGTGACGCGGCTCGCCGTTATGTCGGCGATCGTCCCGTCTTCGAATGTCAGTCGGACGTTCGCGACGTCTTCATGGTCCGATATTGTGCTAAGCCCCACAGCCTCTATATTGACTACATCCTGCTCCATCAGTCCCAGGACTATGTCTATATCGTGTATCATGAGGTCCAGGACCACGCCCACGTCCTTCACCCTCTTGTGAAACGGCCCAAGCCTCTGGCATTCTATGAATTTCGGTTTCTTGAGATAAGGCTCTATCGCGAGGACCGCCGAATTGAACCTTTCGATATGGCCCACCTGGATTATGAGGTTCCTGTCCCTGGCTATCTGGACCAGCTCTTCAGCTTCCGAAAGGGTCTTTGTGATCGGTTTTTCTATTAAGACGTGAATGTCGTGGTTCAGGAACTCTTTGGCTATGTTGTAATGCAGACTCGTGGGGACGGCTATACTTACGGCTTGGACCTTATCAAAAAGCTCTTCATAATCGGCATAACTGGAAGTATGGTACTTCTTACCGGCCTCCAGGGCCTGCTCCAGGTTGCAGTCGCATATGCCTACCAGTTTTACGTTGTCGAGCCTCGAATAGACCTTGGTGTGGAATGTGCCCAGACGGCCGACACCTACTACTCCGATTTTTATCTTTTCCATGCTATTTCCTCAGGTACACAAGGGTGGATTATATCACTAATGTACCGCTTTTGCAAGAAGTTAACCAATAATCTATGTTAGACCTACGAGGAGTGCCCCGCCGATTCTTTCACTCGGGGCGGGATCCCGCCCCGAGTCTTATTCCGGGCGGGGATTACTTAGGCTCGTCACACCTCGTAGGTGATAGGTCATCTTCAAATTTGCCTCGACAACCCGGTGCCATTGTGTTAATATGTAAATCCCTGATTGGATAAAATATGAATAAATACGCGAGGCTCGTAAGGTTCGTTATACCGCACGCATGGGAGCTTGTGCTGGCCGCTGTCTGCATGGTCATCACATCCGCATTCGGCGGCGTATCCATAAGCATGATAATACCGCTTGTGGATAAGGTAATAGCCGGCAAGAAGATAATGGTGCCGGGAAACGTGCCTTTGCCTGCCCCGATCCAGTACCTTTTAGATGCAGCTAACTCTATGTCAGCCATGGAGTTGTTGAACAGCATGATGATAATTGTCACGGTGCTGTGGCTATTAAAGAACTTCTTCGGATTCTACCAGACATATCTGATGAACGACGTATCCCAGCGCGTCATAAGGGATGTCAAGAACACCATATACAAGAAATTTCTCACCCTTTCCATGGATTTTTATTCAAGGAACTCTACCGGCAAATTGATGTCCAGAGTGACATACGACGCCGCTATAATAAGGGATTCCATATCCTCGGGCCTCACGGACCTTTTTTACCAGCCTATCCAGCTCATCATCTACATGTCGATGTTGATAGGGATAAAGGTATACTTCTCCATATCCTGGGTGCTTATAGTCATAAGCATAGGGATATTCCTGCTGGTGGTATACCCGGTGATGCTGATAGGCAAGAAACTTAAAGCCATATCCAAGAAATCTCAGGAGAAGATGGGGGATATAACCACGACCCTGCACGAGACGATATCGGGCGTGCGTGTCGTAAAGGCCTTCTCCATGGAAGATTATGAAGCGAAAAAATTCGCCGACCAGAATAACTACTTCTATAAGCTTGAAATGAAATCGGTGAAGAGGATGGCCGTTGTCAGCCCGTTGACGGAATTCGTCGGGATGATCTGCGTTGCGGTGATCCTGTGGATAGCGGGTAAGGAGATAGTCTCGGGTGCGTTGTCTGCGGGCGCTTTTGTCACGTTCCTCGCATGCATGCTCTCCATATTGAAGCCAATCAAGCGTCTCACGAACGTATACAATATAAACCAGCAAGCGCTTGCGGCCGCCGACAGGATATTCGAGACTCTCGACGCGAACCCTTCAGTAATGGAGAAGCCCGGGGCCGTAGAATTGCCAAGGATAAGAGAGCGCGTGGCATTGAGACACGTCTATTTCAGGTACGAGGATAAGGATATATTAAAAGATATAAATATTGAGGTGAAGGTCGGCGAGATCGCGGCGTTTGTGGGCCCAAGCGGCGTCGGCAAGACTACGCTGGTCAATCTGGTCCCGCGTTTTTATGATGTTACTGAGGGGCAAATCCTGGTCGACGGCATAGATGTCCGGGATTGTACGCTGAAATCGCTCATGGGCCAGATAGGCATCGTTACGCAGGAGACGATATTATTTAATGATACGGTCGCCTCGAACATAGCCTACGGCACCAGGAGTTTCGATAAGGACGGCGTGATGAGGGCCGCCAAGATAGCTAACGCCCACGATTTTATAATGAGGATGCCAAAGGGTTACGAGACGATGATCGGCGAGCGCGGGTTCAGGCTTTCAGGCGGCGAGAAGCAGAGGCTTGCCATAGCCAGGGCCGTCTTCAAAGACCCGCCGATCCTGATACTCGATGAGGCGACCTCCCAGCTCGATACGGAGTCCGAGATACTGGTCCAGGAGGCCATAGACAGGATGATGAAAGGCAGGACGGTCTTCGTCATCGCCCACCGCCTGAGCACTATAAAACACGCTACATCAATATATGTATTGGACGGCGGCAGGGTGGTCGACAAGGGCTCGCATGAGGAGCTTATCGCGAAAGAGGGCCTCTATAAGCGCCTTTATGACATGCAGTTCAGGGACAATGTGTTGAAGTAAGAAGGTGTAAAATTTTTCGCTTGGCCCTTGCGCCGATGCGGCTAACCGGCCAGTGGGCTTCGCCTAATTTTGATATCAAGTGTGTTTTGGTTTTATTTAGTTAGTTTGGTTTCTTTGTCCTTATGGTAACTATGGCGCTTAAGTAGTTTTGGTGTTAATGAGATGTTATCAAAATTTACGGCTCAACCCACGTGGCCGGTTGCCGTCGTCGCCATAACATAAACGAAGAAATTTCCTGAGTGGGGCTGGGTAAAGAAGCTTCGGCAATCGCCCAAAAGTTCTGCCACCTGACCAGCGAAAAATTTTAGCTTGGGAACAGATTAAAACCTAAGCCGACGTTATGATGAGCACATTGAAAATATTAGGTCTTTGTGATGGAGAAAAACGGTTATATATAAGCATTTTTGCATATTAAAAGAGCCAAGGCTGTTCGAGGCCGGATCATCGTCCCGCCGAAAGCGGGACGCCGGCCGAGTTGCCGCAGGCTCCCGTTTTTCGACTGAACAAAGACCGACCCTATAGCTATACTGAAGGGGGAATATTTTCAGTGCTCACATAACTAGGCTTAGGTTAGAGCAGTATCTGTAAAAATTTCATTCACAAATATCCTTGCAAAATAGGGTCGGACAGCGTATAATATCGAGACTTAAAATCGTATAAAGTAGTATATACAATGGACATAACACAATGAGAAGGAAGGAGAAAGAAAGTAAAATATGGTAGAATCTGCGTTGATGAAGAACTTATTAGAGGCGGGGGTGCACTTCGGTCATGAGACGAAGAGGTGGAACCCCAAGATGAAGAAGTATATATTCGGCGAAAAGAACGGCATCTACATCATAGACCTTTCCAAGACCGAAGAATGCATAAGGAAGGCATGCGATTTCCTGAGATCCATCGCCACGAGCGGCGGCTACGTCCTGTTTATCGGAACGAAGAAACAGGCCCAGGATATAATCAAAGAGGACGCGTCGAGATGCGGCATGTTCTTTGTGAACCAGAGGTGGCTCGGCGGTATGCTGACCAATTTCCAGACGATAAAGAAGAGCATCAAGCGTCTGACTGAGATTGAAAGGCTCAAAGAGGATGGCACCCTTGCCAAGCTGTCGAAGAAAGAGGCTTCCAAGCTGAATAAAGAGATGTTCAAACTGAATAAGAACCTCGAGGGCGTCAGGGCCATGGATAAATTGCCAAAGGCCGTATTTGTCGTGGACTCTAAAAAAGAGGACATAGCGGTAAAAGAGGCGAAGTTATTGAAGATCCCTATAATAGCGCTCGTCGATACGAACTCCGATCCGGATATGGTCAATTACATCATACCCGGCAATGACGACGCGATCCGCTCGATAAAGCTTGTCACCGGCATCATAGCCGACAGCCTTATGGAAGGTAAACGGGCTTTTGCGGCGAGCGAGGCCAAGGCAAAGGAAGAGGCCGAGGAAGAGGCTGAAGAGGGGATAAAGGTCGTTG
>JAQUSE010000082.1 GCA_028715235.1 Candidatus Omnitrophota bacterium
CGACCTCGGAAACAAGATGTCGGAGGACGACGACGCAAACGCGGTGCTCGGTATCAGATGCTTCTCGATAGGAGACAGGGAGCCGGTCGGGACGATGAATCCGAGGATGGTATTAGGATCAGTAAACGACTTCTTCAGCCACTGGTTTAGTGATACCGAGAAGAAGCTCGATTTTACTATCGGCTCTGTTGCCGGTAACAAATTCAGGTTCTACATGCCTAAGATCCAGTACGACAAGATCGAGGACGAGACGCGCGACGGCATAGCGCTCGCCAATATCTCGTTTACGCTTAATCTGAACCTTGAGTCGGGCGACGACGAGTTGACAATACTCGCATTATAACAAAAGGAGGAGATAAGACCATGATTACGGGAATAAACATTTACGAGACGCGGGCCTACAAATCTAAACTAGACCCGGACAAGAATAATCCCACCATTTTCCACATAGGCATGCTCGATCCGTTTTTAAGGGCTCATATCGATGATGAAGTTACAAGTCTTGAAGTAAGTTCCAAAAACCCTGAAGACAAGGCAAAGGCCAATATCTGCGCGTCGAAGCGCAACCTTTTGGCCGTCAGATTCGGGCTTAAGGGACTGGAGAACTTTCTCGATCCGAGGACAAAGGAGCCGGTTAAGTTCGATACCGTATCGATATCGGTAAACGGCAAGAACTATAACGGCGTATCAGAGCCGATCCTTGCCATGCTCGGCAAGCCCCTTATGGACGAGCTCGCAGACGTAATCTTAAAAGAAAACGCAATCAGTGAGGAAGAGCGAAAAAACTGATACTGGCGGTCTGGCTTACTAAACTCAAGCTAGACTGCCGGGCCTGCTCCGATCCCGAAAAAATCGAGCGAGGATGCGAGAAAGACTCGCCCATTCAGGGCGCGTGGAAACTGGGCGAATGGGAATTTGAAAGATGTCCTTTAAAGATCGTAACGAGGGAAAGCTTAGATTACGTCCGGGCTTATATATTTTTTCAAAACGGATACCTCCCGCACGCGGGCGGATGGCTGGAGCAGTCGGCAAAGTTTATAGACGCGATGGAAATCATAGAGAACGAGATTTCAAAAATCAGGGAAGAGGCTGAAAAGAATGCCCACTAACAGAGAACTCGAAATCATAATGAAGTTAAAAGACGAAGTGTCGAAGAGGCTCCAGGGCATTGAGGGGGCCGTCATGAGGTTCGGCAATTCTCTTGTGGCGTTTTCGGGCAAAATGCGGGAGGTGGCAGGGTCTATAAAGCAGGTTTCGCGGAACATGGTCCTTGTAGGAGGCATTATAACGGGAGGGTTCGCCGTTGCCATAAAAACGGCCTCGCAGTATTCAGGCGACGTTGACCGGGCCGTTAAGAGCATGAATTTAAGTTTTATAAAGCTTCAGATTTCGATCGCTCAGGCCGTTGTGCCGATATTGAACGCTCTCGCCAACATCGTATCGAATCTTGTCGGGTGGTTTAACTCACTTGACCAAAATACGAGAAATTTCGTCCTGCAGGCGGTCTTTGCGACAGGAATAATCCTCACCCTGGCTGGCGGCTTCGGCAGGATGCTCGCAAGTCTTATTCAGATTATAGCTACACTTCCTTTAGCCGTCGGAAATCTCGCCAGATTCGTCGCGATACACCCTTATATTTTGGGTATTGTGGCGGGCCTCGCGGCCTTGACCGGCATCGTGGCAACGCTTATTATATTCTGGGACAGGCTCCGCGGGATAGTGCAACCGTTCATAACGACCTTAGAGATCGCGCTTAACGCTATATTTTCGCTTGCGAATCTCATATCTTCGAGCATATGGGCGTTATTCGAAGTGATCCTCAATGCTATATCGTGGACGCTCGATAAGATTAATAAACTACCTCTTCCTAAGAAGTGGCACGACGCACTTAATGACGCAAAGAACGCGGTCAGCGGTTTTTCGGCCGAGATCGACAAAGTAAGACTCGACAGCCTTCAGATGGCCTTGGCTCACCTGGAGCTTGCCTGGGACGGATTCACAAAAGGGACCTCGGCGGCAGGCGACGAGCTCGATAAACTTCACGCGGCATTCAAGAATATAAAATTAGGGTTTAAGGATATATGGAAAGATTTAACGAAGACCCCGCCGATCGAGGGCATATCGAAGTGGGCAAGCCTTGTGGAGCAGACTGTAAAGCGTCTCGCCGACGCCATGTCACAGAGCTTGGGTAACTTCTTCTATAACGTCCTTACGCAGCAGATAACGAGCGCGAAAGACGCGTTTATAGAATTCGGCAATTCGGTTTTAAAGATCCTTACGGATGTGCTCGCGCGCCTGATCTTAGAGATTACTCTCGCTCAAACAATCCGTCAGCTTACCGGGATAGCGAGTTTCTCGTTCTTTCATAAGGGCGGGGTTGTAAGAAGGGCCCACGCGGGGTTTTTGGCGAGCGATGAGGTTCCTATCATAGCGCAGGCTGGCGAAGGCGTAATAACGAAGAAGGGAGTCAGGGCCTTGGGTGGTCCTGATGGTCTTTCAAGGCTTAACAGGGGCGAACCTTTAGGGTCGAGCAATGTGACGCTTAACCCGACCGTTATTATTCAGGCTTTTGACGCCCAGTCCGGGGCCGATTACGTGGTCAAGAATAAGGACAGGATCGGGCAGGCGGTCGTGGAAGGCATATTAAAAAATAAAATGATGCTTCGAAAAACAATCAACAAATACTGCACATAAAACCTATGGAAATATTCGACGAAAAACCCGGCTTTGTTTATTTGGAAGATATCGAGTATTCAACCCTCATAAATGAGGCCGAATCCGGCAAAGAGAAACGCCGCAACAAATGGCCGGAGGGCTGCGCCAAGAGGACCTTCAAGCTTACCTATAAGACGATAACACAGACGCGCTACAGTTCTATCTTACAGTTCTTTAACGATCGATCCGGCATGAAAGAGGCCTTTTACTGGGAGAACTTCAACGAAAGCCCCGTATTAAAGATTTATCCGTCGGGTATCACAGTCGATGCCGACTATCAGGGTCAGGATACCACGAACCTAAGGCATTATCCGATTATCTCCGGCAGCGAAACTATATATGACGATGCGGTCGCGCTTACGCGCGGGGTGCACTATTCGATCGTAGACCTGACGGGCGAGATCACGTGGATCATAAAACCGTCTAACGGATCCGTGATAACCGCGGATTATCGTTTTTACAGGGTTGTGAGGTTTGATAACGATAAGTTATCGCCGGAGAGAATAGCGTTCGAGAAGTATAACTTAGAGCTTTTATTAAAAGAGATCGAGCCGAGGATGTAATGACGAGAATATTGTCGCCTAATACTATTACGGAAAAGAATAAACTTGAATCGGAAGATATCTTAAGCTTTGTTGATATCTTTCTGGAAGGCGAGACGCTCCATTTCGTGAATAACGCGGTAAACCTCAACTTCTTCGACCTCGACGAAAATCCCGCGCTCTATCAGGGCCTTAAGATGACGCGCGAGAAGAAGGAAGACTCGATGGATATGGAGATACAAACCGTATCCGCGGGCCTCGATAACGTGGATCGGGGTATGTCCGCTTACATCGCCTCAAAGGATTTCAGGGACAGGCGCATCGTTATAAGGGCAGTTTTTCGCAATCTCATATCTGACGGGGCTAACGCATGGAAGGTCTTTGACGGGTTTATCGACAAGCCCAATATCTCGGAAAAGGATTTTACGATCGAACTTGTACCGCGCCTAGGCCGGGGGACGCTTAACTCTAAAATAGGCGTAAAGCAGCAACTTCCCTGCAGGCTTCCTTTCGCCGGTGCAAAGTGCGCTTACGGCAAGGATCCGGCGGTATTAAAAGACGAGAAGACAGCGCAGATAGTTGACTCGGGTACAACCGGCTATATTGTCGATAGTGCCCAGATCGAAGCGGATGATTATTGGAACTTCGGATTCGTGACTTTTGCAAATGATACTTTGACAGTCGCATTAAGGGGCATAACCCGCATGGTAAACGACTTTGACTCAGCCGAGAATAAAATTCATTTCAAGATCGCGCTTCCTGTCGCGCCGCAGGCAGGTGATACATACAAGATAGAGAGGGGTTGCGATCTTACGCTTGCGAGCTGTCAGGATAAATTTAATAACGACATAAATTACGGAGGCATTCACACTTTGCCGGCAACGATGGTGAGGACATGACAAAACTCTCGGTACCCATGAAATATATCGGCATACCTTTTAAAGAGAACCAATGCGGTTTTGACGGGGCCGATTGCCTTAATCTCGCGAAGCTCTACGCCGAAAACGAACTCGGTGTGAAGGTTAACAGGATGCCCCCCGATATCAATGAGGCTCAAAAGGGTAATGCAAAATATTTAAGTCTTTTAGAAGAAATCCCTCTATCCGATGTTATCCCCGGGGACGTCCTGTTCTTCTCGTTTAAGGACAGGTGGCATTGCGGGGTATATGTCGGATATAACAAGATCCTTCATACAATAAGGCCTCTATTCTCCGGCAGGAAATCACGAAGCATGATATCGCCTATAAGAGACGAGTGGCGAAGGTCATATATAGGCGCAATAAGGACTAAGGATAAGCGAGAGATAACAGTGCCGGATGCGGGCGATCTGGGAGTCGTGGCCATTGTGATCGCAATTATAGGTACGATCTATTCGGTCTACGTGGCAATAACGGCTCCCAAGCCCAATTTTGGCAATGACCTTGCAAGTCCTAAATACGGCACGAAATACGGTTTTGACGCGATCTCCAACACTATTTCGAACGAGCTCATATATCCGATACCGTTTGGGCGCAATAAATACGGCGGGAATATCATCTGGAACAAGAAAGACGGCGACAATATTAATATGTTTCTTCTTCTCGGTATCGGGAAGATTAGCTCGATATCGGATGTCAAAGTAAACGATATCCCGATAGGGGAACTGCCCGGGTGCTCTTATACGGCATATCTCGGAACGCCTGATCAGACTGTTGATTCGAGGGCCGGAGGTGAAGTTAAAGGCCTGCGGAATATCTCATATCTTGCATTAACTCTTGTGCCGTCCGAAAAGCTCCCGGGAGGCGATCCGACCGTAACCTGCGTATATGAAGGCCTTCTTATGAAGACATGGAGCGGATCTGTTTGGTCCGGCGAGAATTATTCGAGAAATCCCGCGGCCTGCCTAAGAAAACTCTTGATAATCCCTAGAGAAGACGGAGGCGCGGGCGTGAGTGAATCAGAGCTCGACGACGCATCGTTCGGCGAATGCTATGACAGGTGCAAGATTCTCTTAGATGACGGAGACGGAGGGTTGAGCGAGCGTCATTTATTCGACTTCGTATTTGATGCCGAAAGACCGATCCATGACGCCATTATGGAGATCCTGCAGCCCTACGGCATGTACCTGGTAGTGGGCGAGAAGATAAGTCTTAAGATGTTAAAGCCGGACGATTCCGTCTATGACTTCGACATGGACAATATCAAAGAGGGTTCTTTTAAGTATTATTACGCCTCGAAGAACGATTCGCTTAACGATGTTACCGTTAAATACGGGGATCCCGAGCAGAACGACGTAGCGATAGATGCGAAATCAGTCGACCTATACGACCAGATTAAGACCGGGGCCGTGCGAAAAGGCGAGTATATGTTTTTGGGTCTGTCGAGGTTTGCCGAGGCCTCGCGCAGGGCCGAGTTCATAAAGAATGAGACGAACGTAAACATAATATTAGCTGAGTTCGATATGGATATAGACGCTCTTCACTGCGCTGTCGGGGATGTCGTAACCGTAAGCCACGATCTTACCGGCTGGGATAAAAAACCTTTCCGTATCATAAAGATAACCGAGGAAAGCGATTTTACCCGTCATGCTGTGTTAAAAGAGGAGAACTCCTCGATATATAACGATGCTTTCGGATCCGTTATCGCATCGCTTGATTACGGATCACCTCCGAATCCTTACAGGCCTGTCGCGGACGTTACGGACCTTGATATCGAGGAGAGCGCCTATTATCTGCATAAGGACGGCACGGTAGGAACGGATATTGTTATTTCATGGCTCGCGCCGGCCGATGCATCAAAGCAGTTTTTGAAATATTATCAAGTAGAGTTAAAGAAGGGATCGGCGGACTACAAGACCGCAGGTTTCACCTCAGGCAATAACTTTACGATTTACAGCGTTGAAGCGGACATAACATATCAGGTTAGGGTAAAGACCGTATCGATTAACGATGTTTTGTCCGATGGCATTGTATCAAGCCCTCTTACGGTCCTCGGTAAACTCGCCGCGCCCTCCAATGTTCTTAACTTCGAAACCTATCAGGAAGGAAATCTCTTAAAGTTCAGTTGGAATGCCATCCCCGATGCGGACCTTGCCCGCTACGTCATAAAAAAAGGATCCGAATGGGGAACGGGCCAGACGATAGCCGAGCTTATCGATACGACCGAATTCATGTATCCGGTAGGAGAGACCGGCGTTGTTACGTTTATGATTAAGGCCGTTGATACTTCAGGCAACGAGTCAGCGGCGCCCGGGATCGATACCATAACGATCGTGCCGCCTCCCGAGATGAACTTCATTAACACGTTCGATCCCTGGAGTGTTAACCACGAGTATAAATTATCAAACCTTGAGCTCGTAAAGCGAAGCGACTACAGCCCCGGTTATGTCAGGAGCGTATTCGCGCTCATGACAAGCGTAACGTGGGAGGACAGGGAGTCGGAAGGTAAAACTTGGGAACAACAGGAAGCGGATCTGGGCCTTATCTTAGACGAGCCGGTCAGGGCCTCGGGTTATTACGAGATGGTTACGCCCTTGGACCTTGAGACGATATTTGAGTTTAAGATATTTACGGACGTCCTTTACAAGAACGTATCGGGAGGAACTCTCGCCGTACAGATTTCAATAAGCGAAGACGGAGTGACTTACTCAAGCTTTACCGCCATAAGCGCAAACGCCACTTATCGCGCGAGATATCTAAAGTTTAAATTTACCCTTTCTGTGACCGATACCAATAAGAACGTCTATTTTTACGCCTGTTCTATTTTCGTGAACGCTCCGTCCGTAAGAGTTGCCTGGGCCAGGGACGTTGCGATCCCGGTGGGAGGCAAGACCGTGATATTCGGCGTGGGG
>JAQUSE010000083.1 GCA_028715235.1 Candidatus Omnitrophota bacterium
TTGAGGATCCTGGACAAGTCCCAGGCTACCCTTGATATAGAGAAGCTGGGATTTGACACCCGGTCCCTGGAGGAGATAAAGAAAGCCGATTCAAAGCCGCACGGTATGATCCTGATATGCGGGCCGACCGGATGCGGCAAGACCACCACCCTTTATTCGGTAATGCAGCATGTGAATTCTCCCGAAAAGAATATCGTCACTGTCGAAGATCCTGTGGAGTATATAATCGAAGGCATAAATCAGGTCGCCGCAAAACCCGATATCGGGCTTACTTTCGCGAGTGTCTTACGCTCGATATTGCGCCAGGATCCGAATGTTATAATGATAGGGGAGATAAGGGACTTCGAGACTGTCGATATAGCGATCAAGTCGGCCTTGACGGGCCACCTGGTCTTAAGCACACTGCATACGACGACGGCTACCGGTTCCATAGTCCGCCTTATTAACATGGGCGTCGAACCGTTCTTAATAACCTCATCCTTAATAATGGTAGGCGCGCAGAGGCTTGTCCGCAAGATATGCCTGAGCTGCAAAGAGCCTTTCGAACTCGGCAAAGATATGGCCGAAAAGCTTAAGATAGATACTGATAAGAAGGGCGTTAAGTTCTATCGCGGCAAAGGGTGCAATAAATGCCTGGGCACGGGTTATAAAGGAAGGACGGCGTTACTTGAAGTTTTGCCGGTAACTTCAAGAATAAAGGTCCTTATACTGGAAGAAGCCCAGGAATATAAGATACGGGAAGAGGCCAGGCGTGAAGGCATGAAGACTCTCAGGGAGAACGGGATGCAGAACGCGCTCGACGGCGTGACAACCCTGGACGAGGTGCTTCGGGTAACAGTCGGGGAACAGGACCTGGATACGGTATGATAGAATCATTCAGATATAAGCTCATAGACCTTCTGGTTAACGGTAAGATGGTAAAGCAGAAGGATCTTGACCGCGCCCTCGAGATACAGAAAAAATCCGGAGGAAGTCTTGGAAAGATATTGATCGGGAACGGTTTCGTATCGGAAAAGGACCTCATGGTGGTGATGAGCCGCCAGCTTAACATGCCTCCTATAGACCTGACGAAATATAAGATAGATAAGTCGCTTATCCCGCTGATCCCGGAGAAGATGGCCAGGCAGTATTCGATAATACCCGTATCGAAGATCGGCGGCGTCCTTACGATAGCTATGTCGGACCCGCTTAATATACTCGCGATAGACGATATAAAGATGCTTACCCATTTCCAGATAGACCCTGTGATAGCCACAGAGAACGACATCATGCAGGGGATACATAACTATTACGGGGGCCATGCGCAGGAGATAACAAAGCTCCTGGAGGAGGTCTCTTCGGAGGCCGTAGAGATAGAGAAGGTGGAAGAGGAAGACAGGGTCGATATAAGCGAGGTAGCCGAAGAATCGAAAAGCGCGCCGATCGTAAAGATGGTGGGCCTGATATTGAATGAAGCCTTGAAACGCCGCGCGAGCGATATACATATCGAACCGTGCGAGAAGAACCTGAGGATACGATACAGGATAGACGGCAGCCTGCACGATGTATTTTCACTGCCTAAGAAGAACCAGAACGCCGTCCTGGCGCGCCTTAAGATCCTGTCAAGGCTCGACATCACCGAGACGAGGATGCCGCAGGACGGACGTTTCCGGATAAACTTTCTGGGGAACGAGATAGACTTCAGGGTGTCGGTTCTTCCCGTGGCGTTCGGCGGAAAGATAGTTTTAAGGGCGCTCGACAAATCGAGCCTAAGCATCGGGCTGGATAAGCTCGGATTCCTGCCGGGCCCGCTTGGCACCTTTAAGACCGCGCTTGAAAGGCCGTACGGTATGATACTTGTTACCGGCCCTACAGGCAGCGGAAAATCGACGACGCTCTATTCGATAGTAACGCAGCTTAACACGCCGGAACGCAATATAATTACTCTTGAGGATCCGGTCGAGTATGAGGTGGAAGGCATTACTCAGATACAGGCAAGGTCCGAGATAGGGTTGACTTTCGCAAACGGCCTTAAGTCCGTATTGAGGCAGAGCCCGGACATAGTGATGGTGGGAGAGATAAGGGATTTTGAGACCGCGGATATCGCTATCAAGGCCTCGCTTACCGGGCAGCTGATCCTCAGCACCCTGCACACTAACGATTCAGCGGGCGCGATAACCCGCCTGATAGATATGGGAGTCGAGCCTTTCCTTGTCGCGTCGAGCCTTGTCTTGTCGTCGGCGCAGCGCCTCATGAGGAAGATATGCCCTAATTGTAAAATGGAAGTCGAGATCCCGAAGAACGTATTTGAAAGGGCAGGCTTTAATATCGATGAAGTGGTTAAAAAAGACAGAAAGGTATTTTTTAAGGGCAGGGGCTGCCCTAAATGCAGCGATACGGGATATTATGGAAGGATAGGCATTCTCGAAGCCCTCCTTCTTGATGATTCTATACGCGATATGGTAATGAGAAAGAGCGGCAGTGACGATATAAAAAATTACGCCGTAAAAGAGCTCCATATGAAGACACTGAGGGATAATGCCATAGAGAATTTTGTGAACGGTGTCACGACGTTCGAAGAGGTCTTGAGGGTCACTTCGGAGGATTGAGATGGGAAAGTTCAAATATGCGGCAAAAGACAATAGCGGGAATGCGGTAACCGGGACCATTGAGGCAAAGAACCGCGCGGAAGTCATAGATATACTCAGGAAAAAAGATGTCATTATAGTTTCGGTCAGCGAACAGGTTTCCGGTTTTAAATTTCCCTCCCTGCTCGGCGGCAAGAAGAAAGTAAAATTGGATGATATAGTGATATTCTCGCGGCAGCTTGCCACTATGGTGGATGCGGGCATACCTCTTGTAGGCGGGCTTGATATTCTCGGCGAGCAGATGGACAACAAAACCTTTGCCGCCATCGTCGTTAATGTGCGAAGCGACGTGGAGGCGGGCGCCAGCCTTTCAGACGCCATGTCAAAGCAGAAAAACATCTTCTCGTCCCTGTTTGTGAATATGGTAAAAGCCGGCGAATCGAGCGGTATGTTGGACGAGATACTCGACCGACTTGCGGAATACCTGGAAAAGACGAGCTCTCTTCAAAAGAAGGTGAAATCAGCTCTTGTCTATCCGGCTATAGTCAGTTTAATGGCTATTGGTATTACTTTCGTTCTTCTATGGAAGGTGGTGCCTGTATTCAGGACCATATTTGAAGGATTTGGGGCAGAGTTGCCAATGCCGACCCGTATCCTGCTCAGTATCAGCGATGCGCTCCAGAAATTCGCGGCGGTGATATTTATAGGATTGATTGCCGGCGGATTTATGCTTAACAAGTTCCTTAAAACAGAAAAAGGGCGGTTCCGGCTCGATTCATTTATGCTAAAAATGCCGATCTTTGGCATCCTGTTCAGAAAGGTTGCCATAAGCAAATTTACCAGGACTCTCGCTACTCTTATAAAATCGGGTGTCCCAATACTTGCGTCGCTTGAAATAGTCAGCAAAACATCGGGAAATAAGGTAGTTGAAAAGGCCATAGATGATGTTCGAACGAGTGTTAAGGAAGGAGAAAGTATAGCTCAGCCATTGGCAAGGTCAAAGATATTTCCTCCTATGGTTACCAGGATGGTCCTTGTGGGCGAACAATCAGGTCAGTTGGAGAAAATGCTGTCAAAAATAGCCGATTTTTATGATGAACAGGTAGATTCTTCGGTAAGCGCCCTGACAAGCCTTATAGAGCCCCTTATAATAGCATTTTTGGGTATTGTTATAGGGTCGATTGTTATATGTATGTTCCTGCCGATATTCAAAATAACCGCTGTCATGGGAGTGTAGGGTTCCATGGTCTTGACAATAGCCCGATTATATGGTATAGTTATTATAGAAAGGTTGAGACGGAGGCGTTGGGATTTATAGGCATTATTTATAAGATGTAATTAAAAAATATCAAATTTCTCCAGCAAGACCTTTCAAGATTCGTTAAAGAATCAAAAGTCACAATCAGAAGGTTGTGATAGAAAGGTTTTTTGGAGTTTTTTATTTGGTCGATCTTCAAAAAAATACCCAATCCTGGGGGAAAGGAAGGTGATATATATGATGATAAAGATGAACAGGAAAGGCTTTACGCTTGTTGAAATTATGATAGTAGTCGCAATTATCGGTCTATTGGCGGCGATAGCCATTCCGAACTTCGTCAGAGCAAGGCAGACTGCGTTGAAGAACGCCTGCATCGGCAACCTGAAGCAGATACAGGGAGCGATCCAGGTGTGGGCCATAGATCAGGGCAAGAACGATACGGATGCCGTAGTGAAGGATACAGACGGCGCTACGATCGGTGTTGTTCCTGATTACCTGAAGAAATGGCCTACATGCGGAACTACTGCGTATGCCACACCTGCAACAGTGGCTGCTGCTCCGGTATGTCCGAATAGCACAACGGGCCACACATTATAAGGTCCGTGTTTGGCTGTAGCACATAATGATACAAGCGACCCCGCGCTTTACATGCAAGGAACTCCTTGCAGGAAAGCGCGGGGTTATTTATTGCGCGATAAGTCCATAACCTTAATTAATATATTGCCAATAGCTTGACAAAGTATTACTATTATGATAAATTATATCAAAAGAAATAATATATATAATTATAATGATCGTCTTCCACCGCAAGTCCTACACTTTGGTAGAATTGATGATAGTGGTCTTAGTGATCGCAATCATCCTCGCAATCGTTGTCCCTAATTATCTCAAAACAGGCAGGGCCGCTGCAAAGAATGCCTGTATAAATAACCTGAAACAGATTGACGGAGCCATTGAACAGTGGGCTCTGGACAATACTATCCAGAGCGGTACGCAGCCTTCGATCGAACAGGAAGAAGTGATCTATGTCTACATCGACGGCGGCAAGCCGGCTTGTCCTTCCAAGGGTGTATATACCATCTATCCTGTCGGAGACAAACCTCAAGTGAGATGCAGTAAAGAGAGCGAGGGGCATACACTGCCATGATACTGCGGCCATTTTTTTTACGCGGCAATAAAGGCCTCACGTTGGTCGAAAGCCTTATCAGTATAGTGCTTCTGGGCACGCTTTTGGTAAGCGTCCTCGGCGCTTTTACCATTTCAAACCTCGGGGCCTCGCGCGCGAGGCACAGGCTTGCGGCGATGAACGTCATCAGCGGTTACATGGAACAGGAATTGCGCGCGGGATATGACGGCGGGATCGGAGGCGAAGCCGATTATTACGAAACGATATCCTCGGCAGATCCGACACCCGTTACGATAGATACTCGAGGTACGGCCGATACGTCCGATGACCTGGTTGGTTCGCTGGTTCCGGATCCTTATTTTCCGGATAATGTGGAAAATGCCGACGGCACGCAGATAACATATAACGGGGTTCCTTTTAAAATCATCGGCTTCGTCGTAACATGGAATGAAGATATGAACGGCCAGGCATGCAGCGAAAGGGCGGTTTGCTATGTCGCATACCATACGTCTTCCTGACGCCGGGACCGGGCGCGCATTCACTTTAACAGAGCTTTTGACGGCAAGTTTTATCGCCATGTTCATATTTCTGGCGGCATGGTCGATATATGTGATGAGCTGGTCCTGGTTTTACGAGATGTCGCCCCGTATCGAAGCCCAGCGGATCGCGAGGATCGCCCTTTCGGCGATCCGGGAAGGCAGTATGGATGATACGGTTGGGACATTCAGTGTGGGCGCGGTTACATTTAAAAGGAGGAACGGTATAGCTAACGCGATAGCCGAGCCGGATATCCCTTCGCTCCAGAGGATAAATTACGCTCTTGAGCCGGATGGTTCGAACGAAAGGTCTTTTTATCTTGGCATTGATGCCGCATCCGGGCTGAACGCGCTGTATTATATGGATAATGACGGAACTGTCCATGAGATAATGGCCACTATCGGATTGTCGGACCTGAAATTTGAGAAATATTTGGGGTGCGGTAATCTTATCAAAGTCACGGCAACGGTGGAGAAAGATATCGCCGGCACAAGGCCGGGCGGACAGCATATCAAAGCCGAGTACAGCGATATAGTGTCATTAAAGAACGTTGCGAGCTGACAGAGAGTATCATATGAAACATAATAAAGGTTTTGTCATAGTTATAGTCGTCGCGTTTCTTGTAATGCTCGTCCTGATAGCGGGAGTTGTCGTCAGCATGGGGTCCGGCGAGATACTGCAGACGAAGATCGCTAATGATCTTATGTCCGCGCGTTACGCCGCGAGATCAGGCGCTGAGATAATGTATGCCCTGATGAAATCGAAAGAAGGCCAGACTGTTATCTGGCCTCTGGCCGTGCCGTCGGCAGACAGCGTTGTGAAGACGAGAAACGCGGGAGGCCAGACCGTAGGGACATTTACCGCCAGTGCCGATGTAGTTACTACTGATATATTCGGGATAGTGTCAGAGGGGACCGTTAACGGCCGTAAGTCAAGGGTCATAGTGAGGTATGGTTTCGATTCGCCGTTTAACAGCGGTTATCCGCTTGGCTGTATAGGGCCGATGTCCTTATCCGGTGCGAAATTGCTGGGATTCAGGTCATGGGTAAGGGCAGAGGGGCCCCTGGCGAGCGGTTCGACGGTTACGACAAATAATTTTGTGCAGGTATCGGGAGAGACATTGGAGAACCAGAGTTTTTCCGCGCCCTCATTCTGGCTTGGGGATACATACGATACCAATAACGACGGCAGTCTCATAACGGATATAAACAGCGACGGCAGCGTAACCGTCGCGGATATCCCAGAGGGGCAGGAAACGATATTCAGCGCGGACGATGTCAACAGCGACGGCGTGATAAATGATAAAGACGCTTTTACATATTATTATACAACATATCTGGACGATGCCGCTAATAACTCTTTGGGGGTTGACCTTGGGATAACGCCAGGCGAAGAAAATTATTACACAGGCTCCCAGACATTCGATCCATGGAGTGTTCCCGTGGGTACGCCTGTAATATTTGTTGACGGTAGTGTGGATATACTTTTTAGCGATACAGCATGGTGGGGAGGC
>JAQUSE010000084.1 GCA_028715235.1 Candidatus Omnitrophota bacterium
CGTTACCAGATCCGGCGGTTTTCGGCCCCAGCGCATATCGTCCGTCACGAATAAGCCGTACCATATCCCGAGGACGAAGACGGATCCCTTTATGGACGACTCCGGGAATACTGCGCACACCAGATCCGCCGTATCGCGCGCCTGCGTGATGTTCGATGAGCCCATGCCGAGATTGAATATCTCCCGGCCGGGCGCATATTCCTCGAGCTCCTCCGGCCGGAATCCCTCCCGCGCATTGGAAGAGCCCACTATGAATATCTTCTTATCCGCCGACTTCGCGAAATTGGGCATGCACATCGTAATGTATCTCGACGGCACCTGGTATATCGTACGATCCGCCTCCTGAGTATCTACCGGCTTCGGGATCACCGTCTGCGGAAAAAAAGCGTAAGAAAGCGCGATCGCGGACATATACCACACCGCGAAGAATACCGCCAGTATCAAAAATTGTCTTGCTACAGCTTTCATATCAGAATGCCTTATATATGAATTCGGGCACCGTCTGCAGTTTAGATACCACGAAGAGCAGCAGCACAAAGGCCTTGAACGAAAGACCTAACTGTTTCAAATAAAAATTTTCAGCGGCCCGCCAGATAAGTCTACGCATACCTGAAACTATAGTCGTGAGAGCCCGGTATGACACAATAATGGCCGCGGCCAGCAGTCCGCCTAAAATAAAGATAACCGCGGATCCCGCGATCCCAAGCCCGGAAAACAGGCTGATTAGCCTGTCAAAATCCAGCCAGAGGCACGTGAGCCCCATGCTGAAATAAGAGAATGTAAGCCCGGAACATATCGCTGCGTAAATGCCCTTATCGCACAGCTGTCCATACGCCTTTTTCCCGACGAGACGGCGCATCACTATGTCGTAAAGCTTATTGACGCTCGTGCCGAAAGCGAGAAAAAGTCCGAAGACGACGAACGAATACGACGTGCCGTGCCATATCCCCATTAAAAGGAATGTTACGAAGAACGCCGCGACGGCATAATATGGGATCAGCGCCGGGTTCTCCCGCTTGTATGTCATGAATTTCACAAGCGGATTAAACACGTAAAATTTGAACCAGTCCGAAAGGGTCATGTGCCATCTTGACCAAAGGTCGAGGAAGCTGCGCGACCTCGAAAGCGGCTTATTAAAATTTTCCGGCAGATCGAACCCGAAGAAACGGCCGATACTTATCACTACGTCCATGTATCCGGAAAAGTTGATATACAGGTAAAGCGTGTAAAAGAACGACGCGCCCACATATGTAATAAATGCGCTTTGCATGGTGAGCGCGTATCTTGTCTCTGCCACGCGGCTCAGGAACTCGCTATGTATCGCAAGCAGGAACGGCGACAGTATCGCTATCTTCAGAAGGCCGTTCAGCATCCTGGAGAACGACGAGAATGCCTGGTCTTGCGAAACGGCCTTCTCCCCGGCGGCTTCGGCCTGGGCGGCGAATTCCTCATAACGCTGGATAGGCCCCGCGATAAAGGTGAGAAAAGAGCATGTATAATTAAAAAATACCGTCGATGATATCCTTTCCTTTATCGCGCCGCCGTATATGTCCGCGGCAAGATGCAGGACCCTGAATAATATATAGGACAGTCCGACCATGAGATACGGCCACGGCAGGGCCGGAACGAACGATAAGAACGTGTATTTTTTCAAATATACGAATACGGCAAGTATAGCAGCCAGCGCGGCTACCATGTTCGCCCGCGTCGGAAAACGTTCAATCATCTTTATGGAAACAAACCCCGCGGCTAAAAACAGCCCCAGGGGCGCAAGCTGCCGCAGATCGGTCACAAACGTGGCTAGGAACGCCAGATTGATAAACGGCATGATAACACTCATGCGGCGCGCTTTCGGACAGACCGAAAATGCGGTAAGCGCAAGCATTACAAAGACGGCAAATTTAATAGATATGAAATCCATCCGTGCCTCGTTATTATTTTGTAGCGCGGCCTTCGAGGAGCGTCAGCATCGATCCGACATTCTCCAGCTTCCCGACCTCTGCGGCGTTAAGCTTCAGGCCGAACTCTTTCTCCACGGCGACTACGAGTACTATATGATTCAGCGAATCCCACTCGGCGATATCCTTCGCTGTCATAGTATCCGATATCTCGATCGTATCGTCGTCAAAGACTTCCCTGAAAATCCCGTTCAGGCGCTCCTTTATAGAATCCCTCTTGCCGGTCATAGCCCTCCTTACATCCTTACACTATCTGTTTCAACGGCCCTCTTTATGAATGTCTCCGGAAGCGTTGTCCCCCGGCCGATATCGAGCGACCATAGAAACGCCTCGGCTTCCTGACCTGCGGTACGGAAGCCGAGTCTTTCGTATAATCCGCTGACGAGCCTGTTCTTCTTCGTCGGTATATACTTACCCGTTATCCTCTTCACACCTGCCTCTTCTGCCAGGGTTATCATCTCCCGGCAGATAAATTCCTCGCAGCTTCTCGACAGGACGCGGCAGCTCATGACCCAGGTATCTATCACCGCCTCGCCGGGCGTCTTCTTCTCAAGTATTACCGCCGATATCAGGCCGTTGTCGCCGAAACGGTCCCTAAGCCTGAATGACCGGCAGATCCTCTTGGGGTCGTCCCGCATCGATCTCAGTTCCTGTTCGGTGTATCTGGTCGTAGTAAGATGGAACTGGTTCGACTTATTCACAAGCTGCGATATACGGGGGAGGTTGAAATCGTCGAATGTCCATACCGCCATCTCCATGCCAAGGCTCTTCAGATAATCGGCGAGATCGGTAAACTGCTTTTGAAACCCCAGGCGCGTGACATTACTTTTATAATATTCGGTCCGAGCCCTATCCTCGTCGGAGAATGAGACCGTCTCGAAATATGAGTGGCTTGTCAACGCGTGGACGTAACCGGCCGGGTCCGGCGGCAGTTCCGGGACGCTCACCATCGGAAGAGTGCTTCTCACGAGCTCCCGCTCGGCCGGATTGTCGTCGACGAAGACTATTGCGTCGAGCCCTATGTTCAGCTCTGACGCTATCTGCCTTATATTGGACGGCTTATCATCCCAGTTCGCTTTAAATACGACCATGTCCTCCAGCTTAAGGTGCATGTCCGGGTGTTTGAGGAACGGCTCTTTGGCGGTCTCCTCGTCGTTCTTGCTGCATACGGCAAGTATGACCCCGCGTCTCTTCAGGAGCGCGAGATACCGCTGGAAATCCGCGAATGCTTCGCCGTCGGGACCGCTGCCGAGCGCGATGCCCTCGATACCGTCATCGCCTATTACTCCGCCCCAGATGGTATTGTCGAGGTCGAGGACGAGGCATTTTTTTGCCCGCCCTTTTATCGAGCCTATCACCTTAGACAGGTCGTGTGCGACCAGCCCTGTCGCATCCAGGCTGAAAGCGTGTTTGGAATGGTACCAATACTCGGCGTCATGCCATTTGCGTTTACCGTACGCCGACGATACGAAATCGAGATCGAATATGGTCACGCCGGGCACGGCCGCGCTGGCGAGCTCAAGGTTGAACAGCCTCAGGACATTGATCTTCGTCCATGGTGCCGCGCCTTCGAAGTTTCCGAAAGTGCGGTGGTACGGCAGGTCCGCGTTATTCTGTATTATATGGCATTTCGAATTCCTGTTAAGCGCGTCCCAGAGGGACGCTACATCGCGGACCGCCGACGAAACCGCGCTTTTAATTTCCTCGCGGGAGCTGCCCGGCGGCACATCGAACGCGACATCCCTGTAATTCGTAAATATCACGGCTATGTCCGGTCCGAAGTCGTAGAGGGGGCTGTTCTTGTCCATTATCGTTTGCCTGACAGTATCATACTCCGATTCGTATATGTCGGCGTCGAATCCTTCTTTCGCCAGCCAGTACCTTAATATATCGTTGAAATGGCTGACGGTGCTGGTCGCAAGCACCGCTACACGGATCTTTTTAAGATCGAGGCCTTCCGTCCTGATCGATCTGAAAAGGGCGGCATACCTCGATTGCAGGACAAAATCGTCGTCGTGGCTGGTTATGAGATCGAGGCGCGAAAATGCGCTCTTATATTCGGAGCGTTTGATGTCCTCTTTGACCTTCCTCAAGGCTTCTTTTTTATCCTGACCGTTCATTTGCGCACCGCCTCTTTCGATAATATTTCGCCCAGCTCTTTAAAGAGCCTGTCGTTATCATCCGTCATACCGTCTATCTGCCGGGCCGCGATGCCGTTTATACGGCGCTGTGCCGCCGCTGTCCGGCTTATATCGTATCCCTGGTCATAAAGGTAAGCTATATACCACAGGCTCGTATCCGCATCGACATATACGCTGTTTTTGATTGACCTGAACATATCTATCTTCGCAGCTTGCGCCTTTTTGTAATCCATCGTATCGTGCCGCCACTTGTTCCCAATGCCCGACAGGCCGAACCGGCCGCGATCCTCGTATACGGCCGTATGCTTCATGTAATAAAACTCCTTCAGGGTGTAAAAATCGACCCCGCTCGACTCTATGAACTCTACATCTTCCTTAAGGGTCTCTTCCGTCTCGCCCGGAAAACCTATTATAAACGCGGCCACGGTAGTTACGCCGTATTTCTTCAGAAACCTTATGCCCTCGAGACATTGAGAGTGCGTGGCCTTCTTGTTCATATTCTTCAGCACAGCGTCATCGGCCGATTCTATACCGAGATAGACGCCCCTGCATCCGGACCTGACCATCAGCCTTGCCGTTTCCTCATCTATAAGGTTGGCCCGCAGGAAGGCGAACCATTCAAAATTATATTTGCCGAGACTGCGGCATATGTCCTTAAAACGGGCAGGAGACGCGTTAAATGTATCGTCGACGAATATTATCTTATCGACGCCCGGAATCTTCAGAAGCCCATTTACCTGTTTTTCGACAGCATCGATGTCCATCTGGCAGAATTTTTTCGCCGTCTTCGGATATGAGCAGAACGCGCAGGAGAACGGGCAGCCGTACGAAGTCCTCGTCTGGACGGTATGGTTCACGAACTTCATATCCAGCTTATCCCATAACTCGGGATCATCCTCCAGGACAGGGTCGTTCCATTTCGTCCCCGTCGTCCCGAATGCGCAGGACTTGAGATCGCCGCCGCCGAGATAGGCGAGGTTGTTAACGCTGCCCGGCAGCGCGCCTTTTCTTGAGGCCAGGACAAGGTCCCTCAGATCGGCCTCGGAATTGAACGCATGGAGTATGTAATTTATGCCGTATTTGCGCATAGGCTTTTCCATGTCCCTGAGTTCCCCGTTTATGGACTGCTCGTTCACGAATGCGCCGCCCAGCGCTATGACAGCGTCCGGATATTCCTTCCTTATCTCTCCTGCGATACGCTTAGCCTCCATATAAGAAAGATGGAACGTAGTCGAAATGCCGACGATCGGAGGGCGTTTCGCGGATCCGTACGCGTCGCGGAATATATCCCATTCCGCGTCGAAATTATTTATAACCTTAGCCGCAATGCCGTATTGCGCGAGGTAGTTCGCAAGATGGAGGCTGTTCATGCCGGGCAGGTTCCACATGTTAAGAAGCTTACGGCGCTCAGCGTATCCTGCCTCGTTAAAGAATTTTCCTTCCGTAAAATAATTTATCAGGTCGAGATGCGAACGGAAGGCTCCCTTAAAATACACCATGCGCGGATAGACGAGATCCCTGTAAAGTTCGATCCTGTCGGCGGGCAGCTTTGAATACCCTCCGTAATCGATCGTCTCCGACTGCGCTATAAAAATGAACTCTATATCCTTCATTATTTCCCTGTCGTCTTCGTAAAACCTACCTGCGCTTTCCCTTTTGCCACAGTTACGCGGTCTGCCGCATTTTCTATCACTATATCAAGGACCACTGCGCCTGCGGCGGTTGAAACCTGGCTGACGGACGCGGTGATACGCAATGTGTCTCCGGCGTAACATGGCGTGGAAAATTTCAGGCTCATGGTCTGTAGGAGGCAGTTCTCGCCGGGAAAGTCCACGCCTATAATCTTCGACACAAATCCCGCGAGGAGCACGCCGTGCGCGACCCTGCCTTTGAACCCTCTAGCCCGGGCAAACTCATCGCTCATATGCAGAGGACTGATATCGCCCGTTATAGCGGCAAAGACGTCGATGTCCGCGGCCGTCACGGTCTTTTCGAACGAATAGCTCTTGCCTTCCTTAAAGTCCTCTATTTTCAGCGCGGAGACCTTTTCCATACGGCTACCCCCTCCCTGCCTTTGCGGCCCGGAAATACCCGGCCAGGAGCTTATCGCCCTTCATGGCCTCTTCGACGGTCCTTAGATCCTCCGGCGTATCGACGCTGTACGTCACATATTTCGTCGGGACCATCTTTACCTTATATCCGTTTTCGAGGACCCTCAGCATGTCGACCGACTCGACGATCTCGAGCGGCGTCTGCTTAAGCCCGTTGAACTTCAAAAGAAAATCCCTCCTGAAAGGTATTATACATACCTGTTTGCGCATCGGCACGGCCTTCGCGCCTTTCTTCCATGACGGTATCGGCTCGCGCGAAAAGTATAACGCAAAGCCGTCATTATCGACAACGACCTTCACCTCGTTCGGGTCCTCCTGCTCCTGCCTGGTCATGATATCGGCCATGGAGTTCGACACGAGTATCGAGCTGTCTTCGACAAGCGGCCTCACGGCCTCGTCTATCATTTCCGGCGCAATCATCGGCTCGTCGCCCTGTATCATCACGACTATGTCCAGCTTCTTTCCGGTATCCGCCTCGATCTTAAGCATAGCCTCCGCCGCGCGATCGGACGCCCTCTCATGAGTATCCTTTGTCATGATGTACGGCGCGCCTATCGATTTCGCGTAATCACTCACCTCGCTATCGCATGTGGCTATATATATACCGTTAAGGAGCTTGGACATGCGGCTGCGGAAATAGACATGGCCTATCATCTCCATGCCGAGTATCCTGGCAAGGGGCTTTCCGGGGTATCTTGTCGACGCCATCCTGGCGGGTATTATA
>JAQUSE010000085.1 GCA_028715235.1 Candidatus Omnitrophota bacterium
GGGTTGCCTGCCCTTGATGACGTTGGCGGTATTATTCGCCTGGACATCGTTAAGATTAAGGAGGATGCTCCGGGCACCGAGGGCACGCGGACCCAGTTCGCTTCTCCCCTGGAACCAGGCGATCGGCTGCGCCTTTTGTATCTTGTCCGCAGCTTCCGCAACGATCTGTTCGTCGTTCATTTCCTGATAGTCCACGCCCTTTACCAACCCGCACGCCTTAAGGGCGCTCTCGATCTCCGGGTCGGAGTAATCGGGCCCCAGGAACGCATGGTCCATCGAGGTCATGACGTTGTCCCCGTATAGTTCGGCGGACACGGTCAGTGCCGCGCCGAGGGCCGTCCCTGAATCGCCGGCCGCGGGCTGTACAAAGATATTCTCGCCGTAGACAAGGCCGTCCGATATCAGTTTGCCGTTGGCGAGGATGTTCAGCATAACGCCGCCGGCAAGAGCAAGTTTTTCTATGTCCCGTGTCGTTCCGTTCTGCCGCAGATAATAGCGGACGATATCGCCTATGATATCCTGCGTCCTTTCCTGAAGGACATAGGCCAAATTGGCATAGGCCCGGTGTTCGGGACTGTACGGGTCGAGGTCCTTTGTGCTGCCTTTATAAGGAGTAATGCCCAGCTTTGCCATTTCGTCCTGAAATTTTTTGGTGATGCGATTTTTCCCTTCGAACATCTCGCCGTAATAAAAATATTCGGGGTCTGCCGCCAGTTTTTGCGTCGCCGTGTCGAATTTTATATATTCGGCGAATATCTTCCGTAAGGCCGTGACGCGGTGCATCTCCGCGGAATTCCACGGTTCGCCGTAAGGGGCGAACCCCATGACCTGCCCTTCGTCGGCAGAAGGCTTGAATCCCAGGTATTCCGTTATGGCGCAGTATACCCATCCGAGCGAATGGGGAAGGGTGAATCGCGTCAGTTCCCGCATCCTGCCTTTTTCCGCCACCCACACGCTGCCGCTTTCGACGTCTCCGTAACCGTCCAGGGCGATCGTAAGGACCTTGTCCTCAAATCCGCTCAGGTAGTATGCCGAGGCTGCGTGAGAAACCGTATGGCTAACGAAAGAGGCCCTGGGTTCGTAGGACGTACCGTAGGTACGGGCCATCTGATCGAGGAATGCCTGGACCTTTTTTACGGAGAAGCGTTCTTTGTTCCGTTCGCTGCTTTTACGCCGTATGATATCTTCCGGTTTGATCCCCCGCGCCTGTGCGTACCGGGCGTCCATGGTATTGAAAAATATATCATTCGGGTTTTTCGAATGAGGGGTGTCGACATAAAGGTTGAAATTCCAGCCGAAGGCGATATGCTTTATATCGGTCCAGGTTATGCCCTTGTATTCCAGGAGTTTTTTGATGGCGTGTACGGGGAAGAGCGAACCGTCATGTTTGATCCTGGTCATGCGCTCTTCTTCGAGGGCTGCGATGACCTTGCCGTCCTTTATCAGGCATACCGTCGAATCGTGCCACGATCCCGATATGCCGAGTACGTAATCGCCGGCGGTCCGGTTATTGATATTTCCCTGGTAGATCTTCATGGTGATGCCGTTGTAATAACACCGGTCCTTGAGCCCGAGATATTCGATGGGCATGACATTGTTATTATGGAACCTGACGACCTTATCGTCATAGATAATATCGATCACGCGTTCGTCGTTTATAACGACTTTTGTTACGCCGTGCATGCGCGTAATGGTTTCCGTTATCTCCTCGGGGGTGAACGTGGTATTGCCGTTACAGAATATGGCGATGGCGTCTACGAGATAGGTGTAATCGGAGAGCCCCCATGCCGACATCATATGGCGCAGGACGGCCCCTTCCTGGAACCTGCGCGAGAGGTCTTTGATCGTCGCGACCTTTTCGGCCAACGATCGTCCGCCTTTTAAAAGCCAGGTCCTCGATATGACTTCATCGGTCCCTGATTCTATGATCGATGCGAGCGATATTTCATTCAGGCCCCCGTCGGTAGATATCCTGACCTTCCCGGCGAGTCCTGACGATTCGAAGAGTTCCTTGAGCTGGCCGACCTTGGCCATGGATTCTTTGATGAAGGGCCTGCTTCCGGCTCCGGGTATGATCGCCATGAGGAGGACGGCGTCGATATCGGTTCCGAGGGACTGTATGACATGTCTGATGTCCTCTATCTGTGTCTCGGGGTTTATCACCAGCCCCACACCGAGGCCGCGTGCCTTTATTAATCGCGCGGCCGTCAGGAATGCTTCCGGATTGTCATACCCTTCATAATGGATAAATACCCTATCCCTTTCCGGCCTGAGGCCCGCGGATATAAATCCTTCGATTGTGGCTGCTCCCGGATTTTTTGCCATCATGTGGACTTCCATGGGTATATTGATATCGGCGATTTTTTTTATCTGCCATGTGCAATCGAAGGGTTTTAATCCCGGCGTCAACCTTCCGTCCAGATAATCCAGGTGCACACGGTCTATGCCGGCGTCCCTGGCGGCCAGGATCTCATTCCTTATTTCGGTATCTTTGGCAGAAAGGACAGAATAAGACACCTGGACCGGGGTTATATCCGGTATCGCAGCGGCCTTGTTGCTTTTCGTTTCTCGGGTTATGGGGTCCGTTTCTTCAGTGACCTGGATATTGAACGTATTTCGTGACCAGGACAGACGAGCCTGGCGGTGTTTGCCTTTCAGGGTAAACGGAATAGTGACCGTCGTGGACGAGACCCGGATATCGTCCTGTTCGAACAGCAAAGCCCAGTCCTTGTAAATACCGGATAAATTATGGCTGATCCATTTCTCGAGAATTTCCGGCCTTCCGGCGTCGTGCAGGAAAAAGGAGGCTACTGACATGGCCGCCGCAACAAAATGTTTATTGGATAACAGATCGCCGGAAAAGAGTTCGGGCGATTCTGTTTCGGGGCCGATGCGGTATGACGTGTACGGGGCCAGCGTAGACCCTGTAGGTGATACGCTGCCCTGCTTAAAGGCTTGTATGTCCGGCGGTGCGATCAACGCAGAACAGAGCGTGCCTATAATGATCTTCAATAAAAAGTTTTTTATCATAACCCACTTCCTTTAACAAATATACTATAAAGAGTGCCGCGAAGTGTCATAGAAGTGCAATAGTAGCGTAACAATAAATATATAGTGGAAAATGCGTTGTTAAAGATAAAAAAGTCAGCAAGCATACTCGAAATACCGCGCCAAAACTGTGTATTAGATAGTACGAAGGTAAAAGTAGTGTAACAACTCTAAGGAGGCTGACATGATAAAAATACGATGCACACGATGCGGGTCAATAGGATTCAGTGCATCTGAAATTGCCCGGTGCGAATGCGGCGGCCGATGTAAAGTAGAAAATTTTTTTGCCGAGAATTTTAATGGTTTAAAAAAGTCTAACCAAAAGGGGGGTAAAATGATCGCAAAGTATTTAATGAAGCTTGGCATGATCGGACTAATGCTTACCGTCGGCGCGTGTATGGCGCAGGTGCCGGCCACAGCGGCAGAGCAGGGATTGAGCGGTAGTGACGTTGCTACAATTGTAGGGGCAGGTATATTGCCGAATGTGTCAAAAGAGGCTGTTATTACGGACGACGAATCCCTGACGCTCAGAAGGATATCCGGATCTCTCAAGGGATCGAGGATCGACCTGGTCAGGTATCTTGCGGTCGCAGCCCAGGACAAAGGGCAGCCGGCCAGCATTGTCGTAGCGCTGGGTAACGCCCAGAATGGCGCCAAATTAGCCGCGGTGTTGACCTTTGTCCCGCTTTCATATGATACGACACAAGGGTTGGCCGGGACCCTGACGGTTACGCATTGCACCTATGACCAGAACGGGCGGATTGTGCGCAGATATTCTACTATTAAGGAGTACGATGCAAACGGCGTTATAATCGGCCAAGGGCAGCGTACGACAAACTACAGCTATGACCGTGACGGAAGGCTTCTGTCGAAAAATGATATCAAGATCATCGATGGCATTGTTCTTATTAAATACAACGCCACGTATTCCTATAATCAGGCAGGACAGCTTTTAACATGGCGGGTATCGAATATCCGTAGAGGCGATGACGGGCAACTCCGGAGTTCCTATACCAGTAATAATACGAACCGGTATGACAGCCAGGGAAGGCTCATAGGCGAAGAGCAGGTCATGGAAAATATATATTATGAGAACGGCATGCCTGTGCAGACGGACAAAAATGAGCAGGTGCATACCTGGGTATATGATGACAACGGCAACCTTCTGAACGAATTTTTTGACCAGAAAAATTACGTCAACGGCCGGCTGGATAACGGATATGAGGAGAGCAGTGAATATACCTATGACGCGAACGGGCGGCTTCTTGCCAGCCACCGGCTGACGAAAAATTATATGTCAGGCCAACTGCAACGAGAAGAAGAACAGTGGATAGAACGCGCCTATGCAGAGAACGGTAATCTGACCATGAACCATGAACGCGGCCGTTACCAGACCTATTTTGACCCTACCTGGGATCGGCTTGAGACATGGACCTACGGTGTTGTAAACGGCATCGATAGGCTTCTCGGGACACATTATTCATACAAACTCTGGAACAGCAGTAATTGGACCGACAATCTATCGAGCGAAGAGGAACGGACAAACACCTGGGAATATTACGACAACGGCAGCCTTTTAAAAGAAACAAGCCATGAGCGCTATGCGCAGTACAATGCGAATGACGCGGTGAATCCGTATGAACTGCGCGAGGAAGAGTCCGTCAAAGAGTATGGCAGAGACGGACAGCTTGTGTATAACCATGTGCATACCAATAATGTTGTCGGAGGACAATACCGGCAGGAATATGAACGGACCGATACGGTCGCGTATTTCAAAATGGGTAAGATCGAAACGAGCCATGTGCGTAACGCAACGTATTATGACTGGTATCAGGGCGGCCAGGAGCCGTATAGCCAGTATGAAGAGAATACCTACAACAAATACAATATGATGGGCAAGCTTATATACAGCCATCGGTCCTCAACGAATGTCATGAACGGGCAGTTGCAGCGGGAAGAAGATGTCGAAACATGGTATACATATGACAGCCAATACCGTTTGACCGAAAGGCGCGAAAAGGGCAAGACCTTTGTGTATTTCGACCCGACCTGGGACAGACTCGAGACATGGACCTACGGCCTGGTCAACGGCATCAACACGCTCCTCGGGACACATTTCTCGTACAAACTATGGAACAGCGATAACTGGACGGACAATCTGTCGAATGAAGAAGAAAGGACGAATACCTGGGAATATTATGCGGACGGCAAGGTTAAACAAGAGACGAGCTATACGAAGTATGCATATTATGCGCCGTATGATCCGACAAATCCATGCGATATGAATGAAACGAGTTCCATAAAAACATATGACGCGATGGGCAATCTTGTGTACAGCCACCTGTACAGTAAAAGGATTTTATATGGCCAGCTGCAGATGGAAGAAGAGAGCACCATGACGTGTGCGTATGACGAACAGAACCGTTTGACCGAAAAGCACGAATGGGGCAAATATACCGTATATTTCGATCCGACGTGGGATAGGCTCGAGACATGGACCTACGGCCTGGTCAACGGCATCGACAGGCTCCTCGGGACGCATTTTTCCTACAAGCTGTGGAACAGCGATAACTGGCAGGACAACCTCTCGCAGGAAGAAGAGAGGACGACGACGTACACCTATAATAATAACGGCGATCTTGAGAGCGTGGTAACGTACGAACGTACCGCCAACTATGACCAAAATGGGAATGTAGGATACGAGCGCATAAAAGACGGGTATACCACGTACGTGGACGGAATCATCCGGGACAAGAACGAGACGGTCTATGCGTTTCAGGGTTGGGACCTTGTTTCCATGGAAACGTATACAGAGCATTATAACGCTTCCGGAAAACTTGAAATGGCAGAGCGTTTCCTGTATAACGGCCAGGGCGAACTCTATTATCATTACCTGGAGACGGCAGGATATTCCGCTGACGGCACGATGCTGACACGGCACATCGATGAGCAAAAGAATAAAGGCGAATACTATTCGTATGTACGCACTGTTAATGAGTCGTACAGCGAAACGGGAATTCTTCTTTATAGGATCGAGGAAGAGACACAAGCAGAGGGCGGTATGGTCACGTCCTATAGCCGCCTGATCGAACAGCGGAACCAGAACGGCAATCTTGTTTATCGGGATACGATAAAGGAGCGTATCAACGAGAGCTATTCGCGCTCTACGGAAACGATCGACTATTTTGCCGACGGAGAGACCGTAGAGAGCCGGCATGTAGAGGAGACATCCCGCCAGGATTTTAGCGGCTGGTACAACGGCAGTCATGAATATGATTCCGTATATACATATATAACCGATACCCGTTATAACGAACAGGGGACGCAGATATATTTCCGCGAAGAGAAGAGCCTTATGATCGGTGGTAGCGTCAACTGGTCGAGCGTATACCTGGAGGAGAGGAACGGCCAGGGCGGGATCACCCTTTCCTCGTATGACTATGTGTCCGCGGGCTATCAAAGCCATATCACGGACATAACCTCATATTATGACGACGGGGTTACGGTCCGGAACCGGGTAAGTACCACGAACAATGTCGGCGGCGGCTGGAACGGCGATAATTTTTACAATTCGCGCCGGGAAACCAATTATGACCAGCAGGGACGGGTTGTGTACGAGCATGAGACGACCGAGTCCAGGCAGGATTTTTGGTTCTGGCGGTGGCCGCGATATAACATGACGACCGATAAGGACAATGCGAATACGTTTACGTACTGCTATCCCGGTTATCCAGTGAACTATTACAGCCATACCGAAAGAGAAGGCAGCTATGAATATACAGGCAATCAGCTTACCCGTTCGGTCGTGTCGACACATGAATATAACGAGGCAGGCGAGTGCACGATGTCGTTAACGACT
>JAQUSE010000086.1 GCA_028715235.1 Candidatus Omnitrophota bacterium
GACCGTGATAATGGATCCCTCCTTAACCGGGTCTTCGCAGGTCCTGGTGATGCCATATCTTGGATCCGATTGCAGCGGCTTGTCGGGAGAGTCATTTACTCCGACAAATCTTCCGCCATCCCTAAGATTAGCGTAGATATTCCTGCACATGGCAAAAAGCTCGTCTCTTGTCCTGCTGTAGTGCAGGAGGAACGAGCCCAGCGCGATATCGAACTTGCCTACAACAGGCAGTTTCAGCGCATCCATGCATTCATACCTGATGCCTAATGGGTTCTTCTTCTCTCCGTTTTTTGCAAGATCTATCATCCTGCTTGAAATATCCACTCCGACCACCTCGGCCGCCCCGGAGCGCTTCAACGGGCGGCAGTAATGCCCGTCTCCGCAGGCAAGATCCAGCACGTTTTTTCCCCGCACGTCCCCGATCAAGTTTAAAAAAGTATAATCGACAGTAAGGCGCCTTTTAACGTCGGAAAGGCTCTGCCTGGTGTAACTCTCGGCTATCTTATCGTAAATTTCCATGGCTGTTTCCCGAAACGCGCTATCTAAAAGCAAAATATAATAATATTGGCGGCAAAATAAAGTAACCCGATAAGAATTTCTTTCGGACTGCCGGATTGAGAAAACCGCATTATCCCGGAAACAACGAGCAGTAATGAGCCCAGGGCCGCTACGACCTGATACGGGCTGAATTTAATCATCACTTTTCTCCTAACATAGCCACATCAATACAGACAGCTATATTTGCATTGTGTTATTGGGGCCATCCTGTTTGGGAACAGCCTATAGGGCGTACCTTTTTGACGTCTGCTTAACACTATTTAATAGCGTCCTTTTAGCGGTAGTCCCTCGTAGCCTCGGTCTAACCATAGCTACTCGGGATCAATTTTCGCGTGACTTAGTCTATGGCGAAAACTGGCGGAGGAGGAAGGATTCGAACCCTCGAGAGACTTACGTCTCTAACGGTTTTCAAGACCGCCGCATTCAACCGCTCTGCCACTCCTCCGCTTGCTACAATCTTACTCTGGCAAGCGATGCTGAGGCAGCCTTAGCTGCCGAAGCACCTGCTTGCTACAATCTTGCTACTGCGAACCGTATTTCACCTACGAGGAGTGATTACTTAGACCCGTCACACCTCGTAGGTGCTTCGTAGGCGACCTTATTTCGTACGTGTGCGCAACGACATCTGCTTCGCTTTCGCGGATCCTTCCTTTATCCCGTCGGCCATATTCTGAAATATCTGCACTTTTTTCACCGCCTCAATCTCTTTCTTAGCCTCTTTTACATCCGCGCTCTCACTCTTAGCCGGCGCCTTGCACGGCACGTTCATTGCGTCATACATCGACTGGAATATCGACTTGCCGCCGCCGTCATCGGCAAATACCTGCATCGACACTAAAACCACTGCCGCCGCCGCTAATATAACCGCCAGTTTCTTCATCTTCCTGCCTCCTTTTTTTTGCAACCAACCACATCACCAGTAGAGCTTCTTGAACCTCTCCGAATAACGTTTTATCCATTCCCTCGACGCCTCTTCGAGCGACATATCCCTGCCTAGCTGGAGGCTGCGTATGTCGCGGTATTCTATTATCAGGTATATCTGCTCGACAAGCTTAGTCTTAAACGCATCGCTGAACCTGCGGAACGACACGCCTATGTTGTAAAGGCCGGTCTCCTCGTCCTTATCACAGTGGGCGACCTCGGCCTTTATATTGAACACCTTCGACTGGACCGGCATCTTTATCCTTATCACAGTTTTGATATCTACCGGCTGCTTAGCCGAGAACATCAACCCGGCGTGGCTTATATTGAGCGTCGAGGACCGCACTCCTTTAAGCTGTCCGGGCGAGCCTTTTTCCAACACCTTATATTCGAGCGGAAAGTTCAACGGATGTCTTAAGTAATGACGGCGCTCGGCAGTCTGTTGTTCCGACATGCTTTCCTCCTGTTTAATCCTTTATTTGGGCAGCGGAGGCAAGCTGTTTTTCTTCCAGCGTCCTTTCAATATCCACCGCTATAACCCGCCATTCGGTGCCGTACAGCCCGACGGTATCCCAGACCGCCATCTTCCTGGTAAGCGTCTTGTCCTGAAGCCCGTTAGCGTAAAAATCATATGACCCCGCGCCGCTATTAGATAACGCGACGGTCTTGGAAAAAGAGACCAGGTCCTCAAACGGTTTAAAGAGCGGGTCGGTAAATATATTCTTGCCTGTCTCTCCGGGGTCCGGATCGTACATAAGGAGTCCGTTAGGCTGCATTATCCATATCATGCAGGGCTTGCCCTCGACCATAGGTTTCAGGAACAATTCATGTCTTATAAGCATCCTGACAGCCCCTAATAATTCGCCCTTATCTGAAAATATGGGATAACCTATGCTTATAGCGTTAATGCCTTCTGCCGCATAGTAGACGTCGCTCACCACAGGCTTTTTGTCCTTCAGCAGCCTGATCACCGACGGCAGTTCCGCCCTGTCGGCGCCTTCATACTTCTGGTGTGTCTGCGGTTCAACCGTAATTTTTAAACCGTTCGCGTCAATAATAGAGCAATTTACCACATACGGCCGGAATTTGCGCAAGTCGTTCAATATCTTCCGCGCGGCCTCCCCTTTCAGGTCTACGACAGACAGCTGCTTCGCCGCGGAGGCGAGATCTTTGTCTATTTCCGACAACGTAGCGTTGATACTCTGCTTCACCTGCTTAAGTACCGGCATCAATTCGTCGATCCCCGCAGCGAACACGTCCGCGGCGATGAGCATCGATACTGCCATAATAAAAATAAAAAGCCTTTTCATGATATCCCCCAGGTTAAAAAACCGCCTTTTCCGACTGATATTATATTACTTTCCCCAGCAATAAACAAGCATTAGCCGGTTGCGGCCAACCCGTGGCTTCGGAACCAGGTCCACGGGGGACGCGATTAAACCTGCCCTTTTTGGACTTAACCCGGGTTATTGGTGATATTATACAATGTATTTACTCTAACACAAGGCTGAATTTTCTTGGCAAAAATATGCTATATGATATATTGGGTTCGCGTCTGTAATAGAGTACTAGATCCTGCTTGAATTTTTAAAGATTCGGGCGGGATTTTTTGTGCATATAACAGAAGGAGGAATAGTAATGAAGCTTGTGTCGATCGAGAAGATTGAGAGCATAATATTTCAGATAAGAGGCAAGAACTTACAATCTTGAGGTCACAATTTGTGACCTCAAGTTGGGGCGGCAGAAGATATATGCTTTGGAGCCATCCTATTTAGGGACAGCCTAGAATCTTAAATTTCGCGTCCATCTTGTAGAGTGCCCTCTTGTAGGATGACCCCAAATTCGGAATCATTGACAATACGTGCGCCGTATTTTCGCGCGATATCTCCTGTAGAGTCTGTACATCGGTTGAGCACAACTATGATCTCGGTCTGCCCCGTATAGGATTGGGATGCGGTAAAATTGACTCCAGACATGCACCGATACGCTCAGCTTCATTTCGGGCCGGGATGACTACCGAGAACTGCATTGTTCATCCCTTTTCAGCATAATAATTTTTCCACTTAACAAATATTTATCCGTAATTCGAATCCCCTTCTGCGCAAGCCAAAACTAGCTATGGCTCTCGTCGGAGGGTTCACCAAAAAAATGGCGGAGAGAGAGAGATTTGAACTCTCGATGCACCTTTTCAAGCGCATGGCGGTTTAGCAAACCGCTGCCCTAGACCACTAGGCGATCTCTCCGATTTACTGTCATTTAACTTGAGGTAAATCGTCCCGAGCATATATTGCCTAATTCATGATGCGAGGGACTACATCTAAAAAGACTTTGTATTTCGTTTCTTCTTAAAGAACTCTTTCAATATCCCGGCGCATCTTTCTTCCAACACGCCTTTTGTTACCGATATCCTGTGGTTCAGCTTCTTCTTATTGATATCCAGGACGGAACCGAACGCGCCCGTCTTAGCATCGGGGGCCCCAAAACACAACCTATTCACCCTTGCCAGGATAAGGGCGCCCGCGCACATCGCACAAGGCTCAATAGTAACATAGATCGCGCTCTCAAGCAACCGTTCGCTTCCCAGATAAGATGCGGCCTGCGTGACCGCTATCATCTCGGCGTGCGCCGTAGGGTCCTTCAGCATCTTTATCTGGTTATGTGCCCTGGCTATTACCCTGCCGCTGTGGACTATTACAGCTCCGACGGGGACTTCGTCCTTTTCAAAGGCCTTCTTTGCCTCCCTCAAAGCCTCCGTCATGTATATTTCGTCGATCCTGGTCATATATGTTCTTCAAGAGTGGCGCGCCCGGGCCGGCTCGAACGGCCAACCTACTGGTTCGTAGCCAGTTACTCTATCCAGTTGAGCTACGGGCGCGCAAAACATTGTCTATTTCCCTTCTACCTTGACCTGATTTGAGAAATTTTTCTCTATTTCTCGCTTCTTTTGAAGTATCACACTCTTCCATATAAATAAGTTCAAATGGCCTATTCTGGCGAGCCCAACTGTTGCATCCCTTGTTATGCTCTTTCAACCTCAACTCCGGAGTTTTGGACGTAAAGCCGATATATCTCTTGCCATTTTTTAGACTAAGCAACGCATACACGTTATACATAAAACATACTCTGGTTCGTAGCCTCCGCCTAAACCCAACTCAAAACTATTCATGGCGGATCCGCCATGTGTTGTTTTTCTGTGCAGCATAGGCGGAAGATACTCTATCCAACTGAGCTACAGGCGCTCCAATCTTACTCCGGCGCCCAGTCCCGCCGAAGCTCTACCATAATCTCACTCTGAAGAGCGAAGGAGGACAGACGCGCAAAACCTTACTTTACGACGCTCCCCGGCGTCATCTCTTTGTCAGGCGTCACTATCGCCATCCCCTTATCGTCGGAAGCTGCCAGTATCATGCCCTGGCTCTCCACGCCGCGCAGCATAGCCGGATCGAGATTATCGACCAGGACGACCTGGCGACCGACGAGATCCTCTTTCTTATACGCGTTCTTTATGCCTGCAACGACCTGTTTTGTCTTATCCCCCACGTCGAGCATTATCACGTATAGCCTGTCGGCATTAGGGTGGTCGTTCACCTCTTTTATCTTCGCTGTCTTGAATTCCAGTTTTTTAAAATCCTCGAAACTGGCCATGGCTCCTCCTGTTATTATAGGTATATTTTCATATTATATCATAAATAATATAAATCAGAATATTATTTGCGGGTATAAAAAAGACGGAAGATAGCGAATATAACCACGCCATCTTCCGTCTCATTACCGGTACTTCTATTAACGCTCCCAGCCGCCTCTGCCCCGCTCTTTGCGCTCAAGCCTCTTCTTCTCCATAAGCGAATTGAACTTCGCGAACTGCTCTGGCGTCAGTATCTCTTTCACGGAAAAGATACCGTCGATCCTCTGGTCGACCGACTGCGACTCCAGCGCCTTCATCCCGGCGGCGATTGGCTCTACGCTCGAGCGCGTAGCTGCGGGGTTCTCCAGCGCCTTCGCCAGCTCATCCCCCTTCTCTTTCATCGCCTTGCGGAAGCCTTTCATCTTTTCGAATTGCGCCTTGCGGTTGGCCTCGAGCTTCCGGTCCTGCTCCGGCGTCAGGCCGAGCTCTTTCGTCAGGCTCTCCCATTTCTTCCCCATATGCGTCTTTTCGCTGCCGCATCCTTTATCATAGGCGTATACACTCGATGTAAACACCGCAAAAGCCGCGAAAATAGCCATCAGAACACTTGCTATCTTCTTCATATCAATTCACCTCCCTAAAGGAAATATTCCTCAATGGACGTCCCGAAATCCTGCCCGGCGTCGGCCGTGCCGTTCGAAAGGTATGTAATAAATGCGTCCTCACCGCTTATCGTCGTACTGCCCCGCAGCCACATCGAGCTTACGAGCATGATGACGACCACAGCGGCAACCGCGGCCGTCCTCGCAAAAACAAATCTCGGCCCCAGCAGAAACGCCCTAAGGCCCTCCCGGGCTTCCGCGAATATCCCGGGCCGGTACGCCTTTCCGGAGGTCAGATCTGCGCGGATGCGCTCCCATACCTCGCCTCTCGGCTCGGTTGGAACAGCCTTTTTTAAAGACGCGCCCAGCCCCTTAAGGCGTATCTCGATCGCGCGGCACTCCGCGCATCCTTCTATATGGAGCCTTACCTCTTCGAGCGTCTTGCCCTTCAGCTCTCCGTCCAGATAATCGGTCATGATCAACTCACGGATCTCTTTGCACCTCATGATCTACCGCCTCCCCCCGCCGCATATATAAGCAGCTTTTCCCTCGCCCTCTTTAATCTCGAGCGGACCGTATTTATAGGTATATCCAGGGTCCTGGCTA
The DNA here is from genome assembly GCA_028715235.1 of Candidatus Omnitrophota bacterium. Classification (GTDB taxonomy): domain Bacteria; phylum Omnitrophota; class Gorgyraeia; order 2-01-FULL-45-10; family 2-01-FULL-45-10; genus JAQUSE01. Next base: position 6,313 of record JAQUSE010000086.1, read on the forward strand.
TCTCTTTATAATCCATGCCCTCTATCTCCCTCAACACTATGCACGACCTTAACTCCGCGCTTAAGCTCGACAGGAGCGAATCGACCATCGCTTTACGCTCTTCCTTGTCGGCAGATTCATACACCTGGCTTTCCACCGGAAATGCGTCATTCCCGCTCCCCTCGTCATAGCTTAAATATCTTCCTCTATTCCTCGCTGAGACCCTGTACCTGTTAATCGCCGCGTTGACAGCTATCCTGTATATCCATGTCTTGAAAGATGACCGGAACGCGAAATCCTTCAGGTTCCTGTGAATCTTCAAAAAAACATCCTGCGTCGCCTCTTCCGCGTCGGGTATATCCTGCGTTATCCTGAGGCATACGTTATAGACAAACCCCGAAGAGGCTTTATATATCTCCTCGAACGCTCCCATGTCGCCGTTCGAAGCCCTCGCGAGGAGCTCCTGCGATATATTGTTCATGCGCGCCTTTCACTACTTTAGACAGCCTGAAGCGGCTGAAAAGTTCCCTTTGTCGAAGATTGCCGGCAGTAACG
>JAQUSE010000087.1 GCA_028715235.1 Candidatus Omnitrophota bacterium
CCCAAGTAAAATATAAAGATTATAAACGAGGCCTTTGTCTGCTTGATCCGTATGGTCTGCATCTTGACTGGAAAGTCATAAAAATAGCCGGGGGCATGAAATCTATCGAGATATTTCTTAACTTTCCAATAGCAGATATGAATCGAAATGTTTTTTGGCATAACCCGAATGGCGTAGATCCAGATGATATTGAAAGGATGAATGCATTTTGGGGCGATGATTCATGGCGCAAAATAGCGTATACGACAAAAAAGAACCTTTTTGGCTATGAGGAAAAAGAACCAAATGATATAATTGCAGAGAGTTTTCGTAAACGCCTTAGTGATGTTGCTGGATTTAATCATGTGTCCGCACCATTGCCGATGAAAAATTCAAACAATGCTATAATATATTATCTATTTTTTGCATCTCAAAGGCCAGTTGCAAAGAAAATTGTTGACTATATATTTGATAAGTATTCTAAGGTGGGGGCATAATAATGGCATCCTATTCATCAATTGAATGGACCGATTCAACATGGAATCCAGTAACCGGCTGCACTAAGGTAAGCCCTGGTTGTAAGAATTGTTATGCTGAAATATTTGCCGAGAGGTTTAGAGGAGTGCCGCGGCATCCATTCGAACAAGGATTTGATTTTAAGCTCTGGCCGAATCGGCTACGGTTGCCCGTGATGTGGAAAGAGTCTCGAATGGTTTTTGTTAATTCTATGTCAGATTTATTTCATGAAAAAGTGCCCGATAATTTTATTAAAGAAGTTTTTAATACAATGATCGAAGCAGACCACCACATTTTTCAGGTTCTTACTAAACGTTCAGAACGAATGATGGAATGGATTCAAGAACAATTTGCAAAAGATATTGTTCCTGCTCATATATGGCTTGGAGTTTCAGTTGAAAACCAAGATTATGTTGATAGAATTAAGGATTTAAAAGATACGCCGGCCTACGTGAGATTTGTATCCTGTGAGCCTCTATTAGGGCCATTAAAGCTTATTTCTCGCGATTTAGATAGTATACAATGGGTTATTGTGGGTGGCGAAAGTGGTCACAAGGCCAGGGCGATGAATCCACAGTGGGCTAGAGATATTAAAGAGCTGTGTCGAGATAGTGATGTAGCATTCTTTTTTAAACAATGGGGAACATTTAATGATCTAGGTGAGAGAGTAGGGAAAAAGCGTGCGGGGCGCCTTCTTGATGGAAAGATGTGGGATCAGATGCCCAAAGCAGAGTACTTTCAGAAACAGCAATTAGAATATGTTTAAAGTGGCACCAAATATATGATGACGCAAATTAGGGACAGCGACCATTTTTAGCGTGAACTTGAGGTCGCAAATTGCGATCTCAAGATGAAAAATCAGGAAAAAATGTAGAACCACCTACCCGATCAACCCTATTCCCATATATAAGAACTAGGCTTAATGGTGTCACAAAATGTTACATCATTATGACCAAAATTTTGCTATTTTAATACAGGCTAAAGTAATATAATAAAGCAAATAGCGATGAGAGTAACAACCATAACAGGAGAAAAAGACGATGAAACGATGCAAGAGATGCAAGGTGCCGCTGGAGGGGTTTTTATACAGGATGATAGCGGCGAAGCTGTTTGGAATAAGACCGTCGGATAAAGACGCCGATATATGCAATAAGTGTATCGGCAAATCTGAAAGGCCCGAGAAGCCGAAATGCAGCTGTGTCTGTTGCGATAAGCATTAAGAGGCTGTGGAGGATTTAAAATGGCAAGTCCTCCGTCGTAAAGAAAGGCGAGGCGATCGTCATGCCCGCCAATAAGCCGCATGCCCTGAAGGCCGCCGCGAGATTCAAAATGCTGCTCGTCATGATAAAGAGCGCCAATGGATAAAATATTGGAATTTTGCGCCGCAAAACGCACCGGAACGATAATAGCGGTCTCGATAATAGCGATATTCCTCGTCATATCTTTAATAAGGACGTACGATTTTAAAACTTTTCAAAGCATCATCGACTCCGGGGGCGATGATTGGAGCCTGTATGCGCGCTACGCATTGGACATAAAAGATAACGGCCTTCTTATGCCCTCCGTGCAGGGAGCGTATTATTTCCCGGCAAGCTATCTCTATTCCTATTTTATCGCATTTTGTCTGGCGCTGTTCGGGGAGAAGAGCGTTCCGATATTTATAGCGCAGCATCTGATGCTGGGACTTTCCATAGGGTTCGTCTACTGGGCGTTCAGAGACAAGATGAACGGACTTACATCCCTCATATTCCTATGCACCCTTTTCGTATTCAGCATAAAAGATATCTGTAAAAACTATTCAGCTTTGCTGCTGGGAGAGAACCTGGCGCTTTTTACTATGGCGCTTTTCTTTTTATGTTTTATCAAGGGCATCGAAAAGAAGAGCCTTGCGCTGCAGCTTATAGCCGCGGCCTCGCTCGGGCTCTCTATTCTGACAAGGCCCAATATCGTTATATTCGGCCTGGCGTTCATTCCGCTCGTCACAGCATACTACGTCAGACGGGGGAGGGCCGGCTATATAAAGCTGGCGGCATTTTTACTGGTGTTTTTTCTAAGCTCATCGCTTCTCCTGGTAAGGAATTACCTGGTCTGCAAAAAGCCGTACCTTCTTCCCGTCCAGGTGTCATCCATGAGTTTTGCCAGGATGTATCACCCTATACCTTCATCAGTGGATCTTACAAGGACGAACGAGAATTTCCTTTACGCGAAGCTGCATCTTAGTAGGGATATGGTCGATTATGCGGAATATGCGCTGCAGAAGCCCCGCCTCTTCTTCGGTTATTATATTAAGAAGGCGCTTTTCTGTCTCGGCTACATGTCCCCCCTGTCTCCGGTGTATGGCCTGCGCAGCCATTGGCTGGCCATGTGGGCGGGCTATTTTTTATACCTGTTTTTCCGGATCAAAGACCGCGCAAGGCCGGAGATGTGGGAAGCGGCCACGCATCTTTTTATTATATGCTATTATGGAACAGTGATCATGAGCGCGCCTATCCATAATTACGGGTTCAGGATGCTGATCCCGGTTATATTCTATGTGCTGGTATTTGCCTTTTTGGCGCTCGACAGGCTATGGGCAGGCGCCAGGACATATTTTAACAACATCGGCACTTGGAGGTAAATGAATATGGAAAAAGATAAGAAGAGGCCGGCAATAACGAATCCCGGCTATTTAAAACTATTGGCTGTGGCAGCCGTGATATATGTAATAGCTACTTGTGTGATGCTGTCGGACCTATACAATAAGGTCGGCGAATTGGAGCACAAAATGGTTCATATAACAGGTGGAGACCACGTCTGTAAATAAATAAGATAAATACCTTCCCAAAACCTAAACAGTTACCAAGAGAAGCTATTTTTTACTTGTATATATGACAGAGGGCGTAGTGTAAGCATTTATTACGCCCTCTTTTATTTCATCGGCATTAATAATGTGGATATAGAATTAGGAGGAAATTATGATTAATACGGGCGATACCGCGTGGGTCCTGATGTCGACGGCTCTGGTGATGCTCATGACCATTCCCGGCCTCGCGCTTTTTTACGGCGGCTTGGTGCGAAGAAAAAATGTCCTTGCCACCATGATGCAGTCTTTCTTTGTCTTGTGCCTGATAAGCCTGCAATGGATATTGTTTGGTTATACCCTGTCGTTCGGGCCGGATAAATTCCACATCATAGGAGATCTGTCATGGTTTGGCCTGAGGGGCGTCGGCGCGGAGCCGAATGCCGTGTATGCCGCGACCATTCCCCATGTTCTTTTTATGGCATTTCAGATGATGTTTGCGGTGATCACGCCGGGGCTGATAACAGGCGCATTCGCCGAGAGGATGAAATTTTCCACATACGCGGTATTCACTTTATTGTGGGCGACCCTGGTGTACGATCCTGTGTGCCATTGGGTCTGGGGCTCCGGCGGATGGCTGAGGAACATGGGAGTGATGGATTTTGCCGGGGGGCTTGTGGTGCATGTCACGGCGGGTTTTTCGGCTCTTGCGTGCGCGTTTTATATGGGATCGAGAAGAGGCTATGGCAGGGAGCCCATGCCGCCGCATAATCTCCCTTTGACTATTATAGGCGCCGGGCTTCTGTGGTTTGGCTGGTTCGGATTTAACGCAGGAAGCGCGTTGGGAGCGAACGCTATCGCGGCGATGGCCCTTGTCGTTACCAATACGGCCGCCGCCACCGCCGCGCTTACCTGGATGCTGATCGAATGGAAAGTTACGGGAAAACCCACCCTTCTGGGCGGGGCAACCGGCGCCGTAGCGGGGCTTGCCACAATAACTCCCGCGTCGGGATTTGTGGGCCCGTTTTCATCCATTATCATAGGCATCGCAACCGCCGCGATCTGCTATTTTGCGGTCGCCGTAGTAAAGCTTAAGTTCTCTTATGATGACTCGCTCGACGCGTTCGGCGTCCACGGCATCGGAGGATTCGTGGGCGTTATCTTTACAGGGGCTTTAGCGCAGAAAATATTTAATCCCGCAGGTAACAACGGCCTGTTTTTCGGTAATGCCTCCCAGCTTGCCGTCCAGACATTCGGCGCGCTCGTCATTGTCGTATATTCCGTCGGTATGACATTCGTCATGCTGAAAATACTCGACGCTACCATGGGGCTCAGGGTGAGCGACGAGGAAGAGGTGATAGGCCTGGATATCAGCCAGCACGAAGAGAGCGCGTACACATTATTAGACTAGGGGGGGCCATGAAACTTGTTATAGCGATAATTCAGCCGCACAAACTCGAAGATGTCTTACAGGAGCTTGATAAAAATGAGATACACCTGAGGACTGTTTCCAGCGTGTTGGGATGCGGAAGGCAAAAAGGGCGGGTGGAGGTATATAGGGGAAGAAAAGAGACGGGGAATCTCCTCAAAAAGGTCCGCATAGAGATCGCCGTCAATGAAGGATTTGTCGAGCCGACCATAGCCGCGATAACGCGCGGCGCCAAGACCGGCGCCATAGGCGACGGTAAGATATTCGTGCTGGATCTTACAGAATGTGTAAGAATAAGAACAGGCGAAAAGGGAAACGAAGCCATAGGGTAGTAATTTTACTACTTTAATACACACCAAAGTAATATAATAATCATAACCTGGGACGGTTATGACATCAATAGCGGGAATAGACAAAGAAGAGGCTTTAAGGGCGAGGATGGCCGCCGCCGATATAAAGGAGTCCGATATCGTCGAACTCTTCATACTCGCCGGTAAAAAGGGAGGTCAGAAGGTCAACAAGACCTCCTCCTGCGTATATCTGAAACATAAACCTACCGGTATCGAGGTCAAATGCCAACAGGAGCGCTCCCAGGCGCTGAACCGGTTCCTTGCCCGTAGGATCCTTGTCAACAAGATCGAAGCGCTTATTCTCGGCAGGGAGTCGGAAGAGCAGAAGAGATACGAGAAGATCCGCCGCCAGAAACGCAGGCGTTCAAGAAGGGCTAAAGATAAGATGCTCAGGGATAAGAAACTCCATTCCGAGAAGAAATCGCTCCGAAACAAATCCAAAATTTCACTACTCTAATATAAGCCGAAGTAATATAATAAATACATGCCTAAGCGAAAAAAATTCCTACCGGTAATAATTTTCTTCATCCTCATTATCTCTATCGCCGTATTTTTATTACACAAGACCCTGTCATACCCGGAAAACAAGTGGACGAGGCTGATAGTAAAATGCGCCGGAGTGGTCGATAGCGCCGGTAAGGCGGCAGGCGAGGGCATAATGAATGGACCGATAGCCAATTGCGAGGCTGTAGGCATATTCCCGTCTACAATTTCCGGAGGATTCGGCCTCGGCGGCCAATACGGCCAGGGGATAATATTGGTCAAACATGACGACGGATGGTCGCCCCCGGCGATATTTACGCTGGCCGGAGGGAGCATCGGCTGGCAGATAGGCGCTCAGGCGACCGACATAATACTGGTCTTTATGGACGCTCATAGCGTCGATGCCATTCTCCGGGGAAAGATGAAACTCGGCGTGGACGCCTCGGTTGCCGCGGGCCCGGTCGGAAGGAACGTGTCGGCGGCCACCGATGCCCAATTAAGGGGCGGCATATTGTCGTATTCCATATCGAGAGGCCTTTTCATCGGCGCCAAGGTAGAAGGCGCGGTACTTTTGGAGCACGAAGAAGCGAATGAGGAACTTTACGGGAAGCCCCTAACGGCCCGGGAGATACTTATTGAAGATAAGGCCGTCATGCCCAAGGCCGCATACGCGTTCTTTAAGACATTACAGCCGGACAATCCGGTAATCCGTTTCTTAAGAAAGATAGGGGTGTTTAAGTAGGGATGATGAGGATAATACTCATAGCTATAATATGCTGTTACTTGTGCGGCTGTTCCAGTATAATGTTAAGCGAACGGGAACGGGCGCTGGATGCGGCTTATGAAAACGGCAAGATAAGCAAGATCCAGTATCTATCGTCAATGAGTGTTCTGGATCGGGAAAGAGCTAATAATACATCCGGTAAAAAATAACAGGTTATATTTTCGAAAGGCGAGAGATGAAGAAGGTCGTTGTAATGCTGTTATTATTCTCTATGATGGCCACTGCGCCGTCGTATGCGCTTGGCCTGGCGGAAAAAGTCATATATAAAGAAGTCCAGATCGGCACTGAGACGGTTTTAGTCAACCGGTTCACAAAAAGGGTCGTATCGAGGTTGGAATACGGCAAATATGTGCAGCTTCCTACGACTAAGGGTTTTGAGGACGCGCCGTCTATCCAGGAAATATACCAGTCCCGTTACAACGATATGACACAATAAAGGAGGAACGCATGAGAAGAATAATATTATCTTTTTTCGCCG
>JAQUSE010000088.1 GCA_028715235.1 Candidatus Omnitrophota bacterium
CCATATCCATATACCGTATGTTGAGCCGAAGTCGATGACGAGCTCATTATTCGCAGCCTGCAGGTCGGACGCGGTTACTGAAAAATCCGGAAGTGTGTCAAAGGCGAGGTCAATATTAACTGTAGCCTGGTTAGGGGTATATGAATTTACTCTGGGCGAAGTCCAGTCAACGGCGGAGAGCTCGACCATCTCCAACGGGAACAGGATCGCCAGAGTGAGCGTGATGCATAGTAACTTCTTCAATATCATGCGCACCTTATCTCATCTCCCCCATTGTGATTAAATAAGACTTTCTAAATATAAAAACTATGCCAGGCACACTTCGTCCGTATCCTGTTTAAATAAAAAGACAGGTCGGATATGCGCCGCGGCTAATAAGTGACGCCGCCGTCCTTACCTATATTAAAGGCTACCTTCTTCGTTATCTCTTTTTTAATGTTGTATATCTTACCGTAATCAAGGGTGATCAATGCCTCATATCTGCCTGGGGCATAGTCAGCATTGTCCCATGTTACCATATATTTCTCTGCACATCCCGGATATGCCGGGAATCCACGGACGACCGGTACTTCGTATTTGCCGCCGTTATCGGACGTAATATTTATATTCCCTGTAGGCCTTACATGGACGTCGCCCTTGTTTTCCACCTCTATAATAAATAATATTGCGTTACCCGGCGCGTCGGCATTCGTCTTTTTCTTCTGCACCGACACGTTCTTAATGACGCAGTCGAGGTTGAATGTGCCGGCAACAGCTACGTATATAGAAGAGCCGTTCCTGCTTGTAATGCTCATCCCGCCGGAATCGGACGTGACGCCGAAGTAAACCATAGCCGCCACTTCGCCGTTTGCGCCGTCCGGCGGCGCTATCACATATTCTACCTTTTTAACCCCCATTGGCTCAATATCGAATTTTACCGGTGATATCGTCAGCCACTTATCGAGCGGTATACCGGCCCTACCCAATCTCATCTTAAACCAGTCCTCCGGCTCGACCTTGACCGTAACGCTCTCGCTCGCTTCGTTAGTCACGGTAAAAAAACCTTTCTCCGCGGCCCCTTCAGTTAATACGATCTCTATATTAGAAGGGGCGACGGAGATGGCGGCATGCACGCAGGAGCTGTATAAAAGCATAAACGCCCCGAGTGCTAATACTGCAAATGTTTTTTTGAGAACCATGCCGCCGTTATCCATTCTCCTTATCTCCCATGGTCTAGCCCCATTAGAATGTTATTCTAATGGGGCGTATTCCATGTTTATGCATTTGTCTTTTTTTATTCGTGAATCAAATCAAAGACAAATGTTGTCGCGTAACTTCCGGCTGATGCTTTAATCGCTGGATCGACGAAATTCGTCGCGAATCCGGCAGCTATGTACACAGCCACACCGCTTGCTTCCGTAATGGCGTCTCCCGTGTACTGGAAATCTCCCGGAGCGCTATTGGTAGGATCGATGCAATAGCCATTGCCTGACGCATCGCCAAAAGCTATTACAGGATAACCACCTGCCAAAGCGGCAGCCCACGACTCATCCTGACCTCCGCCTGTTGCCGGGTCATCTTCATCCCGTATATCTTTGACATAGTTGTAGGCCGTCGCTGTAGGAAGAGCCGGAGTAGTCGAGCTGGTCCCGATCTTCGTGACCCATTTACATGCGGCAGTATGGGCCGATGTGCCTGTGCCGGTTACTAACCCGCCTTTCGCGTACAACCCGTCGTCTGCCTGCATAGGTATCGTTGTATTGTTCGTAGATACCATTATCTTCCACGGATTGTAGTTACTGGAGTAAGTCAGCTTTATCTTAGGAGCTGTCGGATACCTGTCGGTCGCACCCTCACCATAAGCTATAGATGTCACATCTACAGCCAATGATGTAACGCCGGCAACGCTGCCTGTCGCTGTGACAGACTTTGTCTGGTCGATAGTTAATGCCGACGCTGTTCCTGTTACGCCAGCGGCAAACACTAACGCCAGTAATATAAACGCTATCTTTTTCATATCAATCACCCCCTTCCTTTCTTTTTTTACTTTCAGTTGACTTTTCATATTCTACCCCCTTTTTTTTGTTTGTTAAGAACTTTATAAACTTATTAACTATAAAAAAAGAACCCGTCTTATCGCTCCAGGCTCTTTGTAGAATTCCCAGTTTGTATATTACAGCTGTTTATTCTCACCTTCACCCCTTCTTTGGCTTTCAAAGAAAAAGCCTAATTGCTTTTTAAACCAGAGCACCTTTGCCTTTCGACTTCTAATACAAATATACTCCATATACAGGAATTGTCAATAGGTTTAATTTAACTTTTTTGTAAACTAACATATGACGTAAAATTGGCTTTTATTCCCTCTAAAATTCGATGCCTCGACGAGCGTGAATGTGCTTCCGGAACGGGTGGCGTACATCTCTCATATTAGTCACTAGATCGGCGCGTGATTTAATGGCTGCGGGGCAATAACGGCCGGTAAGAACTACTTCGACAAAATTTGGCCTATCGCTTATAACATCAATGACATCTTTTACTCTGACCAATCCGATCTTTGCGGCTATGTTTATCTCATCCAATATAACAATATCATATTCCCCGGACCTTATGATCGCGGCGCATCTATCGAGGCCGACCTGAGCCAATCTTATATCTTTAGCGCGCGGCTTCCCCTTAACAAAACAACCTCGGCCGCATTGTATGACCGTAATATTTTTGATATTTGCCAGCGCCTTTTTCTCGCTGTAGTCGCCGCGCTTGATGAATTGGAAGAAACATATCTTGAGACCTGCGCCGGAGGCCCTTAAAGCCAGGCCTAATGCTGCGGTAGTCTTCCCTTTGCCGTTCCCTGTGTATACCTGCACCAGCCCATCTTTTAATCTTTTTCGCATATCACTTACCTGAATTAAATTAACAGCTCTTATCCGGCCTTTGCGCCTGGCCACCCCTTGTCTTCTATTAACGGGACAAATACGCAGCCGCATATTTCTTGAATATTAACCGAATCGCCGTTTTTTTCGACTATAGTGAGGACCTGATTAAAATTTCCGCCTACCGGTATAACAAGCCGGCCCTTTTCCTTAAGCTGCCCGATAATGGCATCGGGTATTGCAGGCGCTCCCGCTGTTACTATTATACCGTCGTAAGGAGCCTTCTCTTCCAGGCCCAGCGTGCCGTCGCCCACCGTAATCGCAATATTCCTATACCCCAGGTATCCAAGGACTTTCTTTGCCGCAGAAGCCAATGCCTCGATCCTCTCGACCGAGAATACCTTGCCAGCCAGATCAGCCAATATCGCCGCCTGGTATCCGCTGCCTGTGCCTATCTCCAGGATCTTCTCATCGCCTTTAAGGCCCAAACATTCTGTCATCAAAGCTGCCATATATGGCTGCGAGATGGTCTGGCCGTATCCTATTGGAAGAGGATAATCGCTATACGCGTATTCGCGGTCCCTGGTTGGTATAAATTCATGCCTGGGCACCTTACGGAAGGCGTCCAGAACACGTTTGTCGGATATGCCGCGGACGATGAGTTGCTCGTCAACCATAGCATTGCGCGTCTTTTCAAAGTCCGGCTCCATCTTATCCCCTCATTTCCTCAAACTCAGCTTTATCAAAAAAAACAGAAATCTCAAGGTATCGATGACAGGATTTATCTTGCTCTTCTCATCTTCATATACGGTCATTATCGGGACCGACTCCACTTTGAAACCTTTCTTGGCGGCTTCGATGATGAGCTCGGATTCTATTTCGTAGTTGGAAGATGTCAGCCTTATCTTATCTAAAACCTCTCTCTTTATAAGCCTGAAACCACACTGACTGTCGGGGATCTTCTGGCCGCATATTATGGAGATAAGATTAGACATAAAACGGTTTGTGTGTATCCTTATTAACGGCATAGAAGATATGTCCATCATCCTGTTGCCGATAATGACGTCGGCGCCCGTTTCTTCCATCTTGCTTAAAAAACCGTCTATGTCGGATACCTTGTGCTGGCCGTCGCCGTCCATTATCATGACTGCGTCAAAGTTTTTTTTCAAGATATGTTTAAAGCCTTCCTGTAATGAGGCCCCTTTGCCCTTGTTGACCTTATGTTTGACTACGATCGCGCCCTGGGATTCGGCTATCGAGGCCGTATTGTCGGTTGAACCGTCGTCCACCACAAAAACGTCTAACCCCTTCTCTTTAAGCTCCCTCACAATGCCGCCTATTGACCTGGCCTCATTATAAGACGGTATCAGGACGCACGTCGAACTCATCGTTACTCCATATGTCTTTAAATACATACCATTGGGTCGGATATCGCCTGACGTAATCCTCCATTACAGAGACGATCTTTTTCGTCAGGGAGATGGTTTCAGCTCTCTCATCGCCGTCCGTATTCGGATATATCGGCTTATCAAATACAAACCTGAATGTGTCGTCATCCTCTCTCAACATGAAAGTGGGGACTATGGCAGAGCCTATCCTGTAGCTGAATACCGCCGGCCCTTTCGGTATGGACGCTTTCTTGCCGAAAAAATCGGCGGCAATACCGTTCTTCGTAAAATCCCTATCGCCGAGAAGGGCCAGCACTTCATTGTTCTTTAACGCAACGTAACAGCTCTTCAGCGAAATACCTATTTCTATAGGCTTCATCCTGCATTTGAGCCTCTGCCGCTTAAAGAACTCGTTGATATTCTTATCCTGATGCGACAATACCACCGCGCTGGTCGGATAGCCGATAGACGGCAGGACCGCTCCGCCCAGCTCCCAGTTACCTATATGGGCCGACAGGGCTATGACACCCTTACCGCGCCGAAGGGCCTCATCCAGATTAGACAGGCCGTCCACTTTAACAAATTTTTTTATGAATTCCCGGTCGATCAGGGAAAATCGGAAAAAGTCTACCAGGTATTTCGCGAAATTCCTGAATACTTCCTTCGTCAGAATTTTTGCCCGGTCGTTCGATATCCTGTCTCCCAGGACGGTCTTCATATTATTCATTATTACCATCCTGTCCTTCCGCGAAATACGGCACCACAGACCTGCGATCCTGCAGGCGAGCCAGTATGCCGCCTTAAGCGGAAGCATCAGCGCGAGAAAATAGGCGATTCTGTATAAAATGTATAGCATTATCTTTTATGGATCAGTTTGAGGACGGTTTTGGCTATGTTGACAGAACTGTCCGGCCTGGCAAGAGACCGGGCCTTATCGCTCATAGCCTTAAGCTTATTCTTGTTATACAACAGTTCCTCGAGGATCGCTTCCACATCCGCCGGGCTTTCAGCCCTGACCGCGACGCCTTCGCTAAGTAAAAATACGGTATTCATCGCCTCTTGCCCGGGGAGGGAGTTGACCACGAGCATCGGAACGCCTTTTGCCAGAGCTTCGGCAGTAGTTATCCCGCCGGCCTTTGTAATGACGACCGTCGCCATCTCCATCAACTCGTTCACGTTATCAGCGTACGGAAGCGCGACGATCTTCTTTCGGAAACGCCTGCCTTTAAGCCACTTATACAATCTTTTATTCGTTCCCGTTACAATGACAGCCTGAAGGTTAAGATATGCCCTGTCAAGCGACCTGGACATCTCTTTTATAGGTCCCAGCCCTTGAGTTCCGCCCATGATCAATACGCAGGGCACATCCTCGTCAAGGCCGTACCGCGCCAGCAGCATATTCCTGTCTGTAAACGACTGGAAACGCGTGTCTATGGGTATGCCGAAAGAGCCTATTCTTGAAGGCTCAATGCCGTTCGCTATCAGCTTGGCGCCTGTAGCATCCGACGGAACGACATAAAGATCCACGTTATTATATATCCAGTACGAGTGGGGCGCGTAATCAGTGAGCACGCCTATCAACGGGATATCGAGGCCGTAGGTCTTCTTGTAGTCGGCTATCATGCCGCAGGGAAATGCCTGAGTGCATACAATGGCATCAGGCATAAAATCATCGAGCAAGGTCTTCAATTTGCCCTTATTGAACCTGTGTATCATCTGCCTCAGTCTTTGCGTATTCTTCAATACTTTCGGATTATCGTAAAGATAATCCCATATCTCCGGGGTCCGTTTTACAACACCCATATAAGCCCTGTTTATGACCTTCTCAAGGATCGGGTTGGTGTAATTGAAAGAATTGATGTTCATCGTTTCTATGGAAGGTTCTAACGCGCGAAGGGCCTTCTCTATCGCAAGGCTTGCGCAGTGATGACCGGAATGCTCGGATATATACAGCAGAAGTACTTTCTTGGGACTCATGCTACTCTATCCTCGCGAGGACCTGGCCGACCTTTACCTCGTCGCCTTCACTGACAAGCACTTCTTTAAGCAAACCGGATACGGGAGCGGGCACGTTGAAAGTCGCCTTATCTGTAACAAACTCTATAAGGTCTTCCCCGGATTTAACATTATCACCCGCATTGTGATGCAGGTACGACACACTGGCTTTATCCACGCCTTCCGCTATGGGAGGCAGCTTTACGTCCGTCATCTCTTCCTCCTGTATTTACAGCCTGGCCAGCATCATTATGCCGCAGACTCGTTCGTCCGCGACGCCGGGAGCGTTAATGCATTTGAAATAC
>JAQUSE010000089.1 GCA_028715235.1 Candidatus Omnitrophota bacterium
AGGCCGCGTTACAGAAGAAGGATATCCAGGCTGTTAAGAAGCTCTGGATAGAGAGCTATCGGGCAAGCTACGAGGAGATGGTTAAGAAGGGAAGACTTTACTCTTCGAGCAATCCGCGGACAGAGTCCGGCGCGTCGATGCCTCGACAAGAGCTCGGCATCGATCCTGAGCCTGCCGAAGGATCGAGAAGTCCCGCAAAAGGCCCGGAAGGTTCTCGACTCGCCTCCCCGGAAACAACCGCTCGCTCGAACGATAACACTACCTCTCTCGCTGCCACACCCGGTGACAAGGCCCTCGCGATGATGACCGACGCGCCTACGGCGGGGGTATTTACCGCGGACGCGTTCGCCGGAGCTATGGAAAACACCGGCGCGGCTAAAGTCGGCAGTGTGGCTATAGTGTGTTTCCATGGCAACGAATATTTCTCCGTAGATACGGACAACATGATAACGCTTGCTACTCAGGCTCAAATAGACAGGTTTAAAGCGCAGGTAGGGACTATCGAGCCCCTGGAGGCAGTAGAGACTCTGCGGCAAGAGATAGCTGATTTGAGGGAACAGAATCAGGATACGAGGGACATGGTTCTTGCCGCGTCTATTTCGAGGAACGTGAATATAATAAATGCGAGACTGAATTTTGATGAGGAGTTTATTAAGGTTGCAGGCCGAAGGTCGGGGTGGGATAAACTCGATCCGAAGCGAAAAGACGCGATAAGAGAGATAGTGCGGAATGACCTTAAAGAGGAGTTAATGCTTCCTGAAGAACCTGCCGTAGCAGCATCAATTGCGCCGGTGCCCGCCGTAGCGCCTGCAGAGCCGGCCACGCCTGTCTTACCTGTTGTAGAGATCTCTGAGCCGGCCGTAGAAAAGCCGCAGCGATGGAATATCACACAAGAAGGCTTTGTAATGCTTGCTACGGGGACATTTTTTATAGGGCTGGCCGTAACTGTTGCGGTCCTGGTCATTACGGCGGTAAATTACATTTTTGGTTTCAATATACTTCATCTTCGCGGCGCGGTCTCGGCCATGACGATGATAGTCGCCGTTTTCGTTCCTTTGCGGATGCTTTTCATAATGCCGAATAGTCAACAGAAAGAAAAGGCCGCATACAACATCATAGCGCCGTTTAAGAAGGCGACGGATGAACGATCGGGTCAATATGCTTTTGTAGAAAACGGCAGATTGTTTGCCGATAAACAGGCGCTATCGCATGTTTCAGAAATGAACCAGCTTTTTCTGTATATACACGAACTGGTGCATATGACGCTAAGAATAGACGATATGTCGCGGTTCAATGAATACGGCAGAAGAAGGATTGAAAAGCTAGTTGAACTTATTGCCTATGCGGCTATGCCTCTCTTCCTTACGCTGGCATATATCGGCCCATACATTATCGCAGGCTTTATTATAGGCTGCGCGGGATGGTCGGCCCTTGCGGTTGGCCTGGCGTCAACGGCAGGCCTCTGGTTTATGCTTCGGCATCATGTCATATCGGGCGCCAGAGAACATCTGAAAACAGAAACGCCGGCACTGGATAGCGGGATAAAAACGATAAAAGAGAATATGGAAAGCGGCAATTATCCCGAGGCGAGATCCGGGATAATGAAGCTTTTTATAGATCACTCAAAGCGTTATCTTGCGGCCGTCAGGCGGGTCAGGACACTGCCCGATGACGCAATGAGCGACGGCGTCGAACGGCTCTACAACTTTTCGATTTTGTTTGAAACATGGCTCGCGGCCGGGAAAGCCGTATCTTTGGAGGATTTCAATAGTTATACAACGGCAGTATACGTTCTTTTGAAAGTCATTAATAAGAATACCCCGCTTTCGTTAAACTTGCCCGGCGCCAGGCAGATATTCTGGGATATCCTCACTCTCTATATGCTGAACAGGGCAGTGAATGTATTTGAAGATAACCCGCGCGCGGATGCCAAATCGATAGACGCGATATATGCCGCAATGCTTAAGCCGTTCAGGGCATCTACCAGTGATATTCCGATCCTCGGCCGGATGCCTCAAGAGCCGCCGTTTATAGTTTTCATCGGACAAAAATGGGCTATGTATATGAGAAAGATGTTCCTGCGCGCCCTGCATATTAATATAAGACTTAGGCCTTTAAGAGGTCTCTATATGGCGGCTGTTCTTTTAATCGGCGTGCCTCTCTATCTTTTGATTAGTATACCGGCTTTGCTTGTGATGTTTTCCATAAGAGGCAAGGACATGGCTATTATGGACAGAGCGTTACTGCAGAATAAAGCGCTCTGTTATGAGGTCATTAACAGTTATCTTGCGCGCGGCAACGTCATCGATCCCGGCACGTTGGAAGGTATTGCCAAAATGAGCGGAGAAGACCAGGAAACGGGTGAGAAGGCTGATCATAGAGGGTTTGCGGCGCTTGTATCTTGCGTATTGCTTTACAAATTCGGTTATTCTATGCCGGAATTTTTCCAGGAGACAGAGGATCTAAAATTCCCCGAGGCCGATGTAAATATAGCCCTGCACGGTGATATCCAGGAAGACGGGCTTGCCATGATGGAGGAAAGCTGCAGCCATGAGGGCGCCCACTTAATGCTTATCCTGGATAAGAGCTGGCTGGTCTTTAAGAAGGTGGACGGAAAGACGCTGCCGCGCGCCAAGCAGGCCCTGTTATTCCGCGGCGGAAAACCTGTCTTTGTCTCTTTCGTGAAGCCCAGGCCCATATATTATTTCGCCGATTTCGGAGACGGGCTCGGCAGTAAAGTCAGGCGCCTTGGGGTGCCTATGCCGGGTAATCCTATCATAGACGATTATACCGAAGAGAAGGATGTGACGAACATTATTCTCGATTCGTCCGGTGTCAGGATACCAAAGACGATATCGTTAATTGTAGAAGATCACAAAGACGTCCGGATTAGAAAATGGAGAAAAGGCGCGCCCAATGTCATAAGAGTTAATAGGACAGGCATAGCTGAGCCGCATAACAGGAAGAAGATAAAGGATAGGCTGACCGGATTTCTCGCAGATAACGGTTTCAGTTCCGGTGTCATAAAGCCCAATAGAGGGCTGGGCGGTGAAGGGGTCGTCTTCTTCGATCCTCTCGGCCAGGCGACATTGGTAAAAGACGGCGTTGAGACCGTAAGGCCGGTCGAGGACATTGTGACCGAGATGCTGGGGGTTGGAACTAACGTAATAGTCCAGGAGCGCATAGAGCCTCCGCTTGTAAATAAGGTTAACGAAAGCGGACAGGCAGACCTGTGCGACTGGAACTTGCGTGTATTTATATCAAGAGACGAAAAGAATAATCCTATCATGAGCGACATCGTGGTCCGCGTGGGCAAGGTAGGAGGGCCGATCAATATAAGTAAAGGCGCGGGAGTCGTGACATTCGACGAGCTGGTAATTCTTCTCCAGCAAAACGGCCTGGTATTCGATGTAGCGAAATTTAAGGCAGAAGTTGAGAAGATCTCCATTGACGCTTATAACTCGGTAGAAAAAGCGATGATATCGGACGGCGCGATGAAGCAGGGCGAAATTGGCACCGATTTTATGGGCGCAGATGTTATCGTCAGAATTGGAAAAGACGGACAACCCGTTCCGTATATATTAGAAGTAAACGACTACCATTCCGGCAGTATGTGGGATATAGATGACCATCTTAAGAAGAGCGGTGTCCGGGCCCGCGAGGCGGCAGCAGGTATAAAGGCGGGCGAAGGCAGCGTCGGCCGATCGAGCCGCGATTGGATAAAGACGATGATACGCCGCGCCGGGGTGTTTAAGGCAAGCGTTAAATCGGTTAAGGCTCCAGGCGCAGGCCCCGCCGGGACTCAAGCCCGGGGCGGGGGAGCCATGATACCGCTACTGCGCTACGCGCTCGGGGAGGAGGCCGCTTACAAGTACCAGGCGCTGATAGAGCAGGTTGTCGGATGGGCGGCGACAATCGGCCTTAAATTTGGGATAACGGCTGCGTTCACGTGCGCGCCTGCCGCGAGCTCTATTGCGGCGGTCGCTATTGTATGGGGATTCTTCATATTCGCGCACACCGATACATTTATAGTGCTCATTATCCGCGCCTGTATATCCTTAGGGCTTTACCCTGTAGGAATATTAAGCATTCCGCGCGCGCCTCCGTCGCTCATCATAAACGCAGGCATTATCGCTCTCCTGAATGTAATCGCTATAGGAATACCGATATCCTTCCCATTAACCGGAAGCGTTCTCAATACCCTCATTTACGGCGCGATCGGAACCTACCTGATACACCAGCTGGCCAATACGCGGTTCTTAAACAGGGGCAAATTGTCAAAGATCGCCCGCGACTCCATAGAGAAAAAAATCCGTATGATAGCCCGTGAAAAAGGCCCGGAACCAAAGAAAGTAACTATACTGCAATTTCCTGATCCCAAATTCGACAATTTTATGATGTTTGAAGTTATGGCGGATGATATATCGGCCGCTTTTGTCCGGTATTACGTTGAACGGACCCATGACGGGAAGGATAGGATTGTCATATTAAATCAGAATACCGCGGCTGATTATCAGAAGAACGGGTTGATGCGTCTTATACAGGCAGAACTTTTTAACTCATTAGGAGTAGATACGGTCTTATACCTGAACGCTACGGAAGAGTACGGAATAAAGTTCGTACGTTCACTCACCGATGAAGAATACGGTTCCAGGCTTCTATTCGAGATATGGGAAAGGCCGGATTATTTACGCAATATGGTCGGCGTAATAGATAAAGACAGTGTTGCCGAGATCGTTAGAGACGCACATAATGCTGTCCCCGGATCGCCCGAACGGGCCGAGATGGACGAAAAATTCAGGGCTGCGTGGGCGGGGCTGTCCTGCGTCCAGCTCATCCCCGGCAGGAATGCCAAATTGGCCGAAGGTATTAAAGAGAAGATCGATGAAGCTATCGCGCTTACAAACCAGATACAGAGCGAGGTTATGTTCGGATTCAAATATACGCAAGGTTTGGAAGGCGAAGACGGAAATATCATGATCACCGATATGCTCATTCCTGATATGTCCAGTGTCTACCATTTTGGGGAAGGAAGAGAATGGGATATCGCGATATCCCCCGAAGCGGTTATAACGCCGGGTTTCGGGAATAGGCTTGTCGATGGGGAATTCCGGGGAGGCCATACTCACAGGGCGGGGTCAGGGCTTAGGATGCGCGGTCCGACTATGGCAGACATTATGAACTGCGATGATGCGGGGCAAATGATAGTTTGCGAAGATGGAAGGATGATGCTATACAAAACCGGGCAGAGCCTCAAGGAATATCTCGATGTAATGAAAACGATGCCTGCGGACGACAGGATCAGATGGGCGCTGTTAAACTATCTTACATTCTTCAGCTATGCTCAGGCAGCGCCGGAGTATCATGCGGTAATGCGGAAAAGCGGGGTGGAGGATGCGCTCTTTGAGATGGAAAGCCTGTTAAGGGGCGGAGAGACTTTGGATATTGATAAGTTCAACGAGATAAAAGGCCGAGTTGAAGGCTCCATGAAAGAAATAGCGGAAGATATGAAGCTGCAGGAATCTTTATATATATGGGTAGCGACGACAGAATATTTCCGGAAGATAAAAGATGGGATGAGCGTCGATGAGGCCCTCGCGAAGATACGCGCGATATTCGCGGAGAAGACGGCGGCGAGGCTGAAGAAATCCGCGCTGTCCGCAAAACCAACCATGTTAAGCGGGCTCTGGAGCGACGAAGAGGGCGGGATAAGGCTGCCGGGCCTGCCCGGTAAAGCGCGTGAGCTCGAATCGCGGAGAGAGGTATCTCCGGCCGGCCATTCGCCGAAAATAAGCCGTCCCGCCGATCTTTCCCGCAAATGGAAAGAGCCGAGACGGCTGGAATTATCCGTGTCCGCGGGGCCTTTTCCGGATGAGCATATAGTCCTGCCTGACCTGCATTGCGTCCCTGTATCCGAAGTGGAGCGTGTGCTGAAACACGCGGGGTTTTTGAACGAGACCGGCGGCATCGTTCCGAATAAGACTCTTGTCCAGATGGGCGATATCATAGACAGGGGCGCGGCGGCAGCGGCGATAGCGTTGAACGAATATTTCAGGCGCCTGCAGGCTGAAGCCCGGAGGGTGAATTCTAATGTTATCCGGCTGATCGGCGACCACGAAGAAATGTTGTATCGAGGGATGGAAGGCGATAATCATGAGCTTTCGCTGTGGGCGCAAAATCTGGCGAATGAAGGTGATGAAACAGGCAGGAGATGGTGGAAAGAGATAGTGGATGGGCTCGCCGGCGATACTTATACGGCAAAATGCGCCGCTTTAAGAGACGAGATCAGGAACGGCGAATACGGAGCGCTATACGCCATGATAAAGGAAGATATAGAAGGCGGGTTTATCCGCGCCGCGTATTCTTACAGAGGCGTCTTATTCATTCATGGGCGGACCGGGAAAGAGTTTGCCGGTGAATTCAACGCGGACGACGCGGAGGGAGTATTTTCTTCGGAGTTCGCCCAGGGTTCGTTTGGCAGGGGCCTGCACG
>JAQUSE010000090.1 GCA_028715235.1 Candidatus Omnitrophota bacterium
AAATATGTGATAAAGAGGGAAAAGACCCGCGAAGAGTTCTTCACCCTGAAAGATATCTTGAGATTCGTAATGACTGTGGGCAAAGAAGTCATGTCCATACAGCGTTACAAAGGTCTCGGAGAGATGAACCCCGAGCAGTTGTGGGATACGACTATGGATCCGGAAAAGCGCACGATCCTGAAGGTGATGCTCGAAGACGCCGTTGAAGCTGACGCCATGTTCACTGTTTTGATGGGAGAGGCTGTAGAGCCGCGCAGGGAATTTATAGAGAAGCACGCGCACGAAGTTAAGGTGCTGGATATATAAGATTAAGAGGAGAGATCCTTCGGCCGCTCCGGGTGGTCGCGGCCTCAGGATCAAATTTACTTTGTAAATTTGAGGAGAATCATGTACACACGTAACGAAAAAGTAATACCGGTATATATCGAAGAAGAGATGAAGGATTCCTACATCAATTACGCGATGAGCGTAATAGTCGGCCGCGCGCTTCCCGATGTAAGGGACGGGCTGAAACCCGCTCACAGGAGGGTCCTGTACGCTATGAAAGAGCTGGGCTTAGAGCACAATAAGCCCTACAAGAAGAGCGCGAGGATCGTCGGAGACTGTCTCGGTAAATACCACCCGCATGGAGACAGCGCCGTATATGATACGCTCGTAAGGATGGCGCAGGAGTTTTCGCTTCGTTATCCGCTCGTTGACGGACAGGGAAATTTCGGATCGGTCGACGGAGACACGGCCGCCAGCATGAGGTACACCGAGGCGCGCCTGGAGCACATCACCGACTGGATGCTCCTCGACATGGACAAAGACACCGTAGATTTTGTGCCGAACTTCGACGAGTCGCTGACGGAGCCGACGGTGCTGCCGTCGTGCCTGCCGAACCTTCTGGTGAACGGCTCGAGCGGTATAGCGGTAGGTATGGCGACGAACATACCGCCCCATAATTTAAGAGAGATAGCCGACGCGGTTATATTCGTCATAGACAATCCTGAATGCGAGGTGACGGATCTCCTGAAGAAGGTTAAGGGGCCGGACTTCCCGACGGGCGGTATCATCCGCGGCACTGAAGGGATAAAGAGCGCGTATAAGACCGGCAGGGGGCGGCTTAAGATAAACGCCAAGGCCTTCATAGAGGAACAAAAGAACGGCAAAGAAGCCATAATAATTAAAGAGATACCGTATCAGGTCAACAAGGCGAACCTCATCGAATCGATCGCGAATCTCGTTACGGACAAAAAGATAGAGGGCATCACGGATTTAAGGGACGAATCCGACAAGGACGGGATGCGCATCGTCATCGAACTCCGGCGCGGGACGAACGCCAATATCGTATTGAACCAGCTCTACAAACATACGCAGATGCAGGAGACCTTCGGCGTCATCATGCTCGCCCTCGTCGACGGAAGGCCCAGAGTGTTGAACCTCAAGGAAGTGCTAGACGAGTTCATAAAACACCGGAAAGAGGTCATAATAAGAAGGACGAAATTCGAACTGGCGAAGGCCCAGGACAGGGCGCATATACTCGAAGGGTTGAAGATAGCCCTTAAGAACCTCGATAAGATCATAAAGATAATAAAAGAATCGGACAGCCCCCACGCCGCAAAAGAAGAGCTGATGAAGAGGTTCGAGCTCTCCGACAAACAGGCCCAGGCGATCCTCGAGATGCAGCTCCAGCGGCTGACAGGCCTCGAGCGCGACAAGATAGAGAAGGAATACCTGGAGCTGATAAAGAAGATAGAGCTATACAAGTCGATACTTGCCAGCGAGAAGAAGGTCCTCGAGATAGTCAAGGGCGAGACGAAAGAGCTGGCCGATAAATTCGGGGACGACAGGCGCACCGAGATAGCCCCGGAAGCGGAAGAGCTCGAGATAGAAGACCTCATAGCCGAAGAGGATGTCGTTGTGACCATAAGCCACACCGGCTACATAAAGAGGCTGCCCGTTTCAAGCTACCGCAAACAGCGGCGCGGAGGAAAGGGCATCACCGGGGCGGACATGAAAGAAGAGGATTTCATCGAGCACCTCTTCATAGCCTCGACCCATGACTATATGCTCTTCTTCACGAACAAAGGCATAGTCCATTGGCTGAAGGTGCACGAGATACCGGAAGCGGGCCGCCTGTCCAAAGGCAAGGCTATAATAAACCTGCTTCAGCTCTCGACCGGGGAGAATATCAGCACATTCGTTCCCGTCAGGGAATTCAAGGAAGGCCATTTCCTTATAATGGCCACGAGGGGCGGGCTTATCAAAAAGACGGCCCTTACGGCTTATTCGAACCCCAGGAAAGGCGGCATTATCGGGATAGGCCTCGAGAAAGACGATGAGCTGATCGAGGTCGAGTCGACGAACGGCGAAGACGAGATACTGCTGGCGACGCGCGAAGGCAAAGCTATCAGGTTCAAAGAGTCCCAGGTCCGCGAGATGGGACGCGCCGCCAAAGGAGTCAGGGGGATAAACCTCGGGAAGAAAGACGCCTGTATAGCGCTTGCGGTGGTAAGGCCGGACCAGACCGTCCTGACGGTGACGGGCCAGGGCTTCGGGAAGAGGACCTCGTTCAAAGAATACAGGTTGCAATCTCGAGGCGGCAAAGGTATTATAAATATAAAAGTGACGGGAAAAAACGGCGAGGCGGTCGGGTTAAAGATCGTTTCGGATAGGGATGAGATTATGCTAATTACCGAAAAAGGCATGATAGTCCGATCTCCGATAAAGGATATCCGCTCTACCGGCCGTTCTACTCAGGGTGTCAGATTGATGAAGATAGAGGCGGGAGATAAGCTCTCGTCTGTCGCGAAGATAGTGCCGGAGGATGAGGACGAGGTGGCCGCGAAAGAAGTCGTTAAGACGCCGTCCGCGCCTCAGAAGAGCGTCGAGCCTCAGGCCAAGGAAGAGCCGAAAGAAGAAGTAAAGGCTGAAGAAAAAAAAGAGGCGAAGCCGGCAGAAGATAAGAAGGCGAAAACCGCATCTAAAGAGAAACCAAAAAAGATCAAAAGAAAAAAGTAATTCGCGTCCCCATCGTCTAGTCTGGTCCAGGACATCACCCTGAACCAGAACGTTAAGGCGGTTAAATTACGGGACGTTCGGTTCAGGGTGCCATGAACCGAATCGACAATAGAAAGACTGCCTTAGGATTCTGGTTCATGGCAGATTTATATTAAACAAAAAGTTAATGGTATCGTCCCCATCGTCTAGTCTGGTCTAGGACATCAGATTTTCATTCTGACGACTCCGGTTCAAATCCGGATGGGGACGCCACTCTGTTTCGCTACGGACTTAGACTGCAATGAAACTTCATAGCAATCGGCTGGGTAATCAGTATCCGCAGACGCTGCAAACACGCATATAGTTTACATCCTAAAAAATTATAAAGATTCTACGCAGGAATAGCAGATAACCTGGGAAGGCGCTTAAAGGAACGCGATTACTTTAACGGCTCTACAGGCTATGAGATTGCCTGCCCGTCTGAGTCAACTGCAGAATGACACTTTATATGTTAGGCAAATAAAAGTTAGAAATTCTAACTTGACATACTTTCCTACTTATGGTATACTTCTTATGGAGGTGAGAAAGATGACTATCACAAAGTTAAAGGCCAAAAATCAGCTGACTATTCCGAGCGCGGTAGTGAAACGGCTGCATTTAAAGATGGATGAGTTGTTCGCCGTGGATATCGAAGATAATTATATAAGACTCACTCCCGTGAAGGTCGAGCCGCGTTATGCCGCAGAAGAGCTTAAGGCTGTCGATCATATCGTAGAAAATGAGAAGGGTAAGGCGAAGGTCGTAAAGCCGGGGAAGGAGTTCTCTCGCTATATTAAAAAGGTAACCAAGTGAAGAGAATTTTAATCCTTTCATCTTTTGAACGCTCAGTTAAAAAACTAACCCGTCAAGATAAAGATAATCTTGCCGAAAGCTTAGAAGGCTTTAATTCATTTCTGCTCTCAGGAGAAGCTCCTGCCGGACTCGGTTTTAAGAAAATCAACCACGATAAATATGAGTTTCGCATTGATATAAGGTTACGTGTGGTCGTCAAGGTAGAAGGCGGGGATTATTATTTGGTGTTAGCCGGAAACCATGATGAAGTAAAGAGGTATTTGCGTCATTACAGAGTATAGTGACGCAAAGGTAAGCATTTTAAGTTTTGAATGGAATATCGAGGGACTGCCGCTAAAAAGACGCCAACCCGGGCAAAAATTTCAAGCGGGGCGAAGGACCTATATAAGCCCACTTCATAGCTCCCACCGCTCCAAACCATAAAAAATATTGTTTTTATATATTATCGCTATCCTGTTAGTAATTCAAAAAGTAGCTTTCTTTTTCTTGACTTAACACGAATATGTGGTATTATTTGCATACATATGTTTAGATACCATACCCGTAGAAGCCATAGAATAGGCGTTAGGATTATAGCCTTAACGCTGGTATGCCTATTTTCGGTAAATACCCTCGTTTTCCCGGAACAGGACACCCTATCCGCCCAGGTCGGCAATCCGGATGTTTATCGCCGGATTCGCCTGATGATGACGAAACGTCTGGACGCGCATCAGGCCACTATAGACGAATTCATCGAGCAAAACGCTTCCAGAGCCAAAAAGCTGTCGGCCGTCCCGTTTCTTGAGGAGGAATTCAGGCGGAGCATCGAAGCCTGCGGCGCGGGAAACATGCTGATAAGGCTGAACGCCGCATTGGCCTCGACCGGAGGCAGGATCCAGATTATATTCGTAGAGAAGAAGGGCGACCTGCCGGCGTTGGATGAAAAGCCGGTATGGGGACACGCCGGCAAATATGTTACGGTCTTCGCGTTAGAGGGTGAGAAGGACACGAAGCAGGGGAGGCGGATGATAGCGGCCCGCCTCTTCCATGAGATACGGGCCAGGTCTACTGCCGCGAAGATTTTGTTCGAGAAAGAATACGGGAAGCATAAGCCAACCGCCCCGGAAGAGATAGCTGCCTTCACGGCGTCCCTCCGGAAAAGCTTCGAGAAGACCAACCTTAAGATCCGGCGGGAAATAGAACAGCACGGCCGCATCATAACCCCGGCCCTGCGCGGGGAATTTGCCTCTCTTGCTTTCGCCTCCCATCTGCAGACGATCGCGCGGGATTACGCGATGATAGATGAACCGCGTTTTGACGGCCCATTAAAAGGAAAAAGGAAAACCGGCACAAGCAAGTGGGATTTGCTGGAGCATCTTAGAGAAGGGCTTAACGGCCTGTCCGAACAGACCATCGCCGGACTAAGAAAAGAAGGGAGGCTGGGCGCCCGGAGAAACATGCTTGTTGAATCGGGGTTAGGAGTTGCCGCCGCCATCGACGGCAAATTTTTAGCGTCGGAACTGGACAGATTTTTACAGCTAAGACAGCCCGCTCCTGCCGTTCCGGCCGCGCCAAGCCGCCCTTTCTTATATACTCTAAAACCCGGCAGGCATCTTATCGCGCATATGGCAGATGACTTTGATTTTATAGTAAAGATGCCGAAATCCGGGAAAACGCTGGATTTCGTGTCGCGCAACTGGTTGGGCAGGGGGTATAAACTGGCCGGGGAGAGGCTGGGCGGCCTCGCCGTCCCGACCATGGTTATCGACGCTATGGACGGCTCAAAGAAGCCATTCAGCTATCTTGTGGAAAAGAGCGGCGCCCGGAAAACCGACCTGGCCATTATCCAGAAAAAAGTGGTCCCTGTTTTTGAGCGCTTGAAATATCTTGCCAAAGAGAAAAGGGTATCGGAAGCCGAAGATCTTATCGACAAATATAAAGAGTTCGTTGTCGCGATGTTTAGGAGAGGTGTGATGGATTTCGACTTCACTTATCCGTACGGAAACTGCGGCGTAGATCCGGAAACCGGCAATATATATCTTTTTGATTTCGGGGAGTTGGACGGAAATTCCGGGAGCGTCGAAATGTTCCTGGAACAGCTCGGCGTAACCAACAAATATTTCTATGACGACCTGAAGCAGTATACAAACGATGAGATAGCGGCCTATTATGGTATTTCCCCTCTACAGATGAAGGACTTCTTTACGGAATCCGGAGAGTCTCTTTTTGGCGTAGATCTTAAGCCGGGAGAGGAGGGCAGAATTAGGATGTCTTTTTCTTACAGCGAGGAGCAGATAAGGCGTATTTTTATGAGCCACACATTGAACGAAACACCGGATGATGATGTAATATCCGGGCGCGGGGATTTGGCTAAAACCGCGCCGGCCAAAAAACCCGCGCGAAGGCCCGGCGATCCGTACTATTTCGCGCACCCGGACAGCGCGCCTGAACCGGATCCCGATCGCGAGATCATTCCGTCGCCCAATAATCAGCCCCTGCGCGCTCCGCGGCCGGAACCCCCGCGGCAGTCAGGGGAAGAAGCGCAGGAAAAGGTCCGGGTGGCAAGAGAAGAAGCGGCCGGCCAGGACACCGAGGCGGCACAAAATGAATCGGCCGTGGAAGCGCAAAATCCAAATGCCATACC
>JAQUSE010000091.1 GCA_028715235.1 Candidatus Omnitrophota bacterium
ACGCCGTTCTTTTACTCAGTACATCAGCATAACCTGTAACACCTCGTAGGTGTTACCCCGATGTAACACCTACGAGGTGTAATGCCTATCCTCGTCCTATTTGAGGTCCGCCAAGCACCTCTTTTAGGGTGGGGATAGGCACAATTAAAAGATAAAAAAGTTGAATTTTATGTGTTGACGAGCCTTACCTTTAATGATATAGTTGTATGTGATAATTGCAATGGTGATATAACAAAAAGCTAGAAAACATGGCAAAAATAATGAAAATGAAGGCGGCGATATCGATCATATTAGCGCAGGCATTTATTTTGTCTCTTTTGCCTGTTGATATATGCAAACCTGCCTTCGCCCAGATCAAAGAAGAGAGCCTGGCCTCTATCAAAAAACAGCAGGAGATAATCACCAATCCCGATAATCTGATAATCCCCAAAGAATATGGTGTAGTCAAATCCAAATTTACCGGAAACGCGAACAAGCTCATAGTCCAGATACAGGATGCCCACTGCAACTATGAAGCTCAATCCAACATAGTCAATATGCTGGAAGGGATGATAAAGAGCTACAACCTGAATTTCATAGCCGTGGAGGGAGCGGATGGCCTTATCGACACGTCGTGGTTTAAGGCGTTCCCGGACGAGGACATCAGGAAAGAGGTCGCGATATATTTCATGAAGAAGGGCGAGATAACGGGCCCCGAGTATCTTTCGATAACCACCAATTACCCGGTAAAGCTTTTCGGCGCGGAGACGCGGTCGTATTATATACAGAACCTTAACGCGTTCACTACCAGCTTCCCATTCAAGGACGAGACCGAGAAATATTACCTGCGCGTAAAGGGCGCGTTGAACCGCCTGAAAAATTTCATATACAGCGAGGACCTGAAGAAGCTGGACGCGAAATCGCTGGAGTACGAGTCTAAGAGGATAAAATTCAATGATTACGTCAGGTTCATCCAGGAGATGGCCGAGAAATATAAGATAAACCTCAGGGAATACGATGATTTCTTCAAGCTCGTGAGCGTGCTTGTCTATGAGAAGAAGATAGACTTTAATTCTACAGACAAAGAAAGAAACGCGTTGATTGATGAACTTAGCAAGTCGATGGCAAAGGAAGAGCTGACCGGGCTTGTCAACCGGTCAATGTCTTTCAAGATGGGCAAGGCCTCATCCGCCGATTATTACAATTTTTTGAAGAGCCTCGCGTCCAAAAAAGAGATAGATATTCAGAAGCGTTATCCGAACCTTTATAACTACATAATTTATAACTCAATATATTCGAAGATAGACAACGAGAAGCTCTTCCACGATATAAAAGAGATAGAGAAGGCGGTGAAGGAGAAACTGTTCGCCAACGACGACCAGCGCGTACTCGACAAGCTCTCGCGGAACGTCGATGTTCTCATAGGGCTTGTGAATATAAAACTGCTGAACGGCGATTACGAATATTACAAGGCCCACAAGGATGAATTCACTTACGAGGTGTTCGCCGATTTCATGAAGAGGAAGGCCCAACAGTACGGGCTGTTATACGACATAGAGGCTCCGGGCGAAGGAGTAGCGAAGTCTATCCCGCGCCTCGAGGAGTTCTACGAGATAGCGATAAAGCGCGATAAGGCGCTCGTTGATAATACATTGAATGAGATGGCGAACCAGAAACAGCGGATCGCGGTCCTGGTGACCGGAGGCTTCCATTCCGAAGGTATGTCCAGGATACTGGAGAAACAGGGCGTCTCCTACGTCGTTGTGTGCCCTGCTATTACGAAGGACGTGCCGACGCCGTACCTGAAGATATTGACGAACCAGCGCACATCGTTCGAGGACATACTCGTCGATACTATGGCGGTAAAGGAAGGCATGCTGCAGGCTCCGATCATGAGCGAATGGGTGACGGTTTATGACACCGAGCAAGCCAAGGCCGGTCTGGAGGGGTCTATCCCGGGGAATGAACTGACCGAGCTTTTAGCCGCCATTATGGAAAGGGCTCAGAATCTCAGGACCGGATGGGATATGGCGCGCATAAGCCTGAAGCTGGAAAAATATTTACGCGGCATAAAACCTTCGGAATACAGCCGCTCTGCCGCCACTATGAAGGAAGCTTACAGAGAGGCCGTGAAAGAATTGAAGCGAGACGACGCGCTTGAGACAAAGAGGTTGTCGTCGGGCGACGAGAACGCGGTTCTGGATGATGGGGAGATAGCCGCTATATCGGCGTATGTCGATGAAATTACAGTCACTCCGGAATTTAATAAGGCGTTTGAAGACGTCCACGCCCGCCTGGCCGGCAGGGCGGACGCGGGCGTCATACAGGCGGCGGACATGAGCGAGCATACGCCTCTGCAGATACAGGCGTGTTCGGACGCCGGCGAGAAAGTCCGCGCCATGGCCGAAACCAGAGCGAGAGAGACAGGCGGATTCGAGACCGAGTGCCACATAATCTTTATGGAGAGTTCCATACCTGCGGCCCAGCGTTCCTCTACCAATAATTTGCGCATGACGTGCAGGCGTTACTATGAAAGGGCCGGATACACGGTTCACATAGTTTCCGGCCTGAACGAAGCTATAGATCTGCTCAGGGCTAACGGCGCGTGGACGGCCGGGAATACGATCATGGGCCTGGTCGACGACGGTGAACTTAAGAAACTGGAGGCGGCGCTCAAGGCGGAAGGCCTGGATAAGAGGTCGAAATTATTAGCGATGGCCCGTCCGGAATTGGGCGATAATCAATATATACCCGTAAAGGGATTCTACGACCTGATGGCCGCTGTGGTGAGGATAAACAGGCCTCTTGACAGGAATGTCCCGGCCGACGCCGCGATATTGAACGGGGTGAGGGACCTGTTGACGAATATGGGCGTTGACCGCCCTGACCTGCTGGTAGACGCTTTAACCGCGAGCGATTTCTTTATTGATCCTGTAAAGGCCGCGGGCATGTTCATAATAAGACTGCTGCCGCGCGCCAGGGCATTCGAAGGAAGAGAACTGCGTTCGCGTTACGAGGCCGCGTTGCAGGCCGTCCAGTCGTTGTAATATTGACTGACGAAACCTTATTGACTTAAAATACACGATTAGACCTACGAGGAGTGATCACTTAAATTCGTCACACCTCGTAGGTCTTTTATTATTTGCGCGCCTGTGGTATAATTGTTCTGACAGGGGGGTAAATATGCCTGATAAAAAATACAGACGGACGAATTATTTCATCAAGAAGAAGTTCCAGCTGAAGTTCACGTTCTCTATCGTCGCGACTCTGCTTATAGTGATGTTCGTAAGCGGCGTCGGCCTGTATATGGGGCTGTGGGGCTCCATAATAGAGAATTTCTCCAAGTTCAAGGTTTCGGAGAACCTCGAGAATGTGGCCCGGATAACCGGATACGAAGAGGCGAGGTTCAAAAAGGGCGATTACCGGCTCGAGAAGATATTCAGGGAAGCGGAGCTCTTGAGCGATAAAGACAGGTATGTATTAAGGCGCGCCATGGCCTCCGTGAACAGGTCGCTCATACCCAAGATACTGCTCCTGGCGCTCTTCTTATTTATCGGAGGGATATTCGCTTCTCATAAGATAGCGGGCCCTATATACAGGATAGAGCAGTCGGCGGAGGCGATACGCGAGGGAGACCTCCGGGTCAATTTCCATATAAGAAAAGACGATGAGCTTAAGGAAGCGGCCCTTGTCCTGGAGGATATGGTCGAATCCCTGCGCGGCGATATATTAAAGATCAAGGCTATAAGCATCGCGCTGGAAGACAAGATCGGTTCTGTCGCGTCCCGCCTTTCGCCGGGAGACGCCGTTCTTATGAAAGAAGAGATCAGCGAAATATACGGCATATTGTCAAAATACAAGACATGATATCCGTCAGGCTTATAATCTTCATTATATTGCTCGCGGCGTCGCAAGCGGCGTCCGTTCTTACTCCATCCTCCGAGGCCTCAACTTCCGACTCTGATTTCATCGACAAACTGGAATACGACAGCCTCGCCTATTTCGTAAGGGAGGCTAACCCGGCGAACGGCCTTATCAAGGACAGCTCGCGTCCCGGCGCGCCCGCGAGCGTCGCCGCCGTCGGCTTCGGCCTGACGGCGTTATGCGTCGGCGATTTCAGGGGATGGCTCGACACACAGCAGGCATACGACAGGATACTGAAGACGCTTCTCACTTTCCGCGACGTCGTCCCGAACGAGCGCGGGTTCTTTTACCATTTCCTGGATATGCGGACCGGGGCCAGGGTGTGGGATTCGGAGCTCTCTTCCATAGATACGGCGTTGTTTCTCGCGGGCGCGCTCTTTGCCGGCGAATATTTTAAGGGCACGGAGGTCGAAAAGATCGCCAACGAGATATATATGAGGGTCGACTGGCCGTGGATGATGAACGGGAAAAAAGTCATGTGTATGGGGTGGAAGCCGGAAGAAGGCTTCCTCGACTATTACTGGGATACCTACAGCGAGGCCATGATACTCTACGCGCTCGCGATAGGTTCCCCGTCCCATCCTATATCTAAAGAGGCCTGGCTGGAGTGGAAGAGGCCGGTCGATTCTTATAAAGAATTTAAATTAATACATTCGTACACGGGAAGCATCTTTACATACCAGTTTTCGCATGCCTGGATAGATTTCAGGCCGCTTCACGACGGGGATACGGACTATTTTACAAATTCCGTTGAAGCGGCCAGGGCAAACAGGCAATTCTGCTCGGACAATTCTTACATATACAAGACTTACGGCGACGATTGCTGGGGGCTTACCGCGAGTCTGGGCCCGGAAGGGTATAAAGGGTACGGCGCGAGGCCCGGTACAGCCATTAACGACGGCACGATCGCCCCTTGCGGCATGGCCGCCTCCCTTCCTTTTACGCCCGTCGACGCCCTTAACGGGCTTAAGAATATAAATTCGCAATATAGAAGATTTCTTTATGGTAAATACGGCTTCAAGGACGCTTTTAATATGGACAAGGATTGGTGGAGCGAAGAATATCTGGGCATAGACGTCGGTATAACCGTCCTCATGATAGAGAATTACAAGACAGGGATGGTATGGAATAAGTTCATGGAGTTAAAGCCGATAAAGCGGTGGGCCGCCGCGTGCTTCAAACAGTAAATTCAGGGGGGTGTTATATGAAAAAAATCATTTCTATAGTTTTGGTAACGCTGTTCATCCTCAATATTGCGCAAGTCGGCTATTGCGGGCCGATGAGGAAACTTGGCCGCGGCGTCTCGAACCTGCTCACATTCCCTTATGAGATCCCGCACAGGATCATGGAGACGAATAAGAGGGCCGGTCCGTACGAAGCCGCGACATATGGCCTTCTGGAGGGCCTGTGCATGATGGTCGGACGGGCCGGCGCGGGCTTCTACGAGGTCGTCTCTTTCCCGATCCCGGTTCCTCCCGGTTATGAGCCTTTAATAAATGATCCCGAAATGTTCTGGAAATGAACAATATTATTTGACAGATGTCCGCGGGGTGTGGTATATGAAATACATGAAAAAAATAGCCCTATTTTTTATAATCTCGTCTATCGTGTTTATCACTCCATCCGCGCGCGCCCAGGATATCCCGCCCGGCCAGGAACCCGCCGCGCAGGCCGCCCGCTTCCAGGCCGAATCCGAACGTAAGGCGCGTGAGCTCGAAAAGAAAAAAGGTAAAGCCCCGGATGTGGAGAT
The DNA here is from genome assembly GCA_028715235.1 of Candidatus Omnitrophota bacterium. GTDB lineage: Bacteria > Omnitrophota > Gorgyraeia > 2-01-FULL-45-10 > 2-01-FULL-45-10 > JAQUSE01. Next base: position 5,654 of record JAQUSE010000091.1, read on the forward strand.
TGAGGAGGAGAAAGAGGCGCCTCCCGCCGAAAAGGAGATGCGTTTCGTCCTGAACGACGTAAGAATATCAGGAGCGAAGAAGCTTAAGGCGTCCGGTTTCCTGCCCGCTTATCAATCTTACCTGTATAAGGAAGTGACGTTCAAGGACCTTAGCGATATCGCCGACAGGATAAAAACCGAATATAAGAGGAAAGGGTATCTCACCACGGTCGTCTTCATCCCGGAACAGGACATCGTCGACGGCGTGGTCGAGATAAGAGTGGCCGAGGGCGAGTTCGGCAAATTGAAGATAGAGGGAAATAAATACTTCGGCTCCAACCTGATAAAAAAGTATATCCATTCAAAAAAAAATGAGATCCTCGACCTGTACGTCCTCCAGAAAGACATCTTAAGGCTCAACCAGAACCCCGACCTCCAGGTAAAGACGGTTGTCTCCGCGGGCGAGGAACCCGACACCTCCGACGTAACGATGAAGGTCGACGACAAATTCCCGTTCCACGCCGGAGCGAGTTTCGATAACCAGGGCACGCGGCTGACGGGCAAGGACCGGACGTCCGTATCCGTCCGCCACACCAACCTGACCGGCCGCAACGATTCCATCTTTGCCAATATCCAGTTCACGAGAAGCTCGTCCGGAGAATTTGTAAGCTATCTTTTACCCGTCGATACTCTCGGCTCGAAGATAGGGGTCAATTTTACTTATTTTGAGATGAAACTGGGGGAGGAATTTAAAAGTTACGACATAAC
>JAQUSE010000092.1 GCA_028715235.1 Candidatus Omnitrophota bacterium
GATAGTCTTTGTATTTATCGAGGATATAGCGGATGAAATTGGAGCCGATGAATCCCGCGCCGCCTGTGATCAGCAGTCTTCTCATAGGATTATCCCGCAACCAGGTTATTCGCCCTTAAGAGCGAATCGAACGTGCCTGAATCGGTCCACCATCCCTCGAGTACGCTGTACGCGAGCTCTCCCTTTTTGAGATATGCGTTATTCACGTCGGTTATCTCAAGCTCGCCCCTCCTCGATGGCTTTAGAGTCTTTATGATATCGAATACCCTGTTGTCATACATATAGATCCCTGTTACGGCGTAATCGGATTTAGGCCTCCTGGGCTTCTCCTCTATCGAGACGATCTTCTGCCCTTTCATCTCCGCTACGCCGAACCTTTCGGGGTCTTCGACTTTCTTGAGCAGTATCCTCGCGCCTCTCGGCTGCTTCATGAATTCGGTCACAGGCCTCTTTATATCCTTTTCTATTATATTGTCGCCGAGCATCACGACTATCCTGTCGTTATCGGCAAAATGGCGGGCGAGCCTCAATGCGTCCGCTATGCCGCCTTCGCCTTCCTGGTAAGTGTAATTGATAGCTTTAAGCCCGAATTCCTCGCCGTTGCCGAGCAGTCTCAAGAATTCACCGGCGTGCTGGCCTCCGGTGACTATCAATATATCTTTTATGCCCGCGGCGACCAGCGTCCGGATAGGGTAATATATCATCGGTTTGCTGTATATAGGCAATAGGTGCTTGTTCGTTATCTTAGTCAGAGGATATAAACGCTTTCCCAGGCCGCCTGCCAGTATCACGCCTTTCAGTCCCATACGTTATCTCCTCCAGTCATACGGTATATCGTTATCATAAGGATCGAGTCTGAATTCATCAGGCTTCTCCCGGTCATATGCCCTCGTAACGGTATTGATGACAAAAGCCTCCGTATCGCTTACGCATTTGAATCCGTGATAAATAAGTTTCGGTATGGTGACTAGCATCGGCTCATCCAGGCTTATGATAAATTCGTTCACCTCTTTGTAGGTGGGCGACTTCTTTCTGGCGTCATAAAGGGCGAGCCTCATCTTTCCCTGGACGCAGGTGAAGTTGTCGTCCTGCTTCTTATGGTAATGCCATGCCTTGACGACCCCGGGGAAGGCTGTAGTCATATAGACCTGGCCGAATTTCGTAAATGCCCCGTCGTCGGATCTCAATATCTCCATGAGACGCCCGCGGTCGTCGGGGATAACCTTCAGTCTTTTGACTTTTACGCCGTGTATCATAATGCCAAACCCTCAAAATATGTTACGTAATGTTAGAGAAAGTTAATTAAGGTTACGTAAGGTTACTGCACTTTTATAACATTACGTAACCTTCACTAACCTTACGTAACATTACGCAACCTTATTTAATCTACGTTTATCTACGCCCGATCCCTGTATATTTAAACCCCATCTTCTTGATCTCGGCGGGGTTGTAGATATTCCTTCCATCCACGATTATCGGCTGCCTCATCAATCTCTTTATCTTATTGAAATCCAGTTCCTTGAATTCATTCCATTCGGTCACGACTACAGGGCAGTCGCTGCCCTCCGCCGTAGAATAGGCGTCCTTGCAGAATTTCACGTCTTTGCCGAACACCTTCTTCACCCTGGCCATGGCGACAGGATCGTACGCCTTTACACGGGCCTTTTCCTTAAGAAGCGAGGCGATTATATCGAGGGAAGGCGCATACCTTATATCGTCGGTATCCGGCTTGAAAGAGAGCCCTAATATGCCCACCGTCTTGCCGGCAAGGTTCCATAAAGCGTCCTCTATCTTCTCCATCAGGACCTTCTTCTGGTGGTCATTCACCACTTGGACCTGTTTCAATATCCCGAAATCATACCCGAGCTTTTCCGATATCCTTATGAAGGCGGACAGGTCTTTCGGGAAACAGAATCCTCCGAACCCGATCCCGGCTGTCAGGAACTTCTCGCCGATCCTCTTGTCCATGCCCATCCCTTTGGCGACCTCGGATATATCGGCGCCGACCTTATCGCATATATTGGCTATTGAATTGATAAAAGATATCTTTGCGGCAAGAAAAGAGTTTGAGGCGTGTTTAATCAGTTCGGCGCTCTTTATGTCCGTCAGGACGATCTGCGCGTTGAGAGGTTTGTAGAGCTCTAAGAGCATTTCGCGGGCCTTCTTCGAGGCGGCCCCAATGACTATCCTGTCCGGATGCATGAAATCATTTATGGCGGAGCCTTCCCTTAAGAATTCCGGGTTTGAAGCGACGTCAAATTTCACATTCTTTTTATTCGCTACATCCACTATATGACCGATCCATTCGCCCGTATTGACCGGCACGGTAGATTTTTCAACAATAAGCCTGTACGAAGGCATTGAAAAAGCTATATCCCTGGCAACGTTCTCGACAAAGCTCAGATCCGCCTCACCATTATCTCTGGGGGGAGTGCCCACGCAGATAAAGATGATATCGGACTTTTTAACGGTCTCTTTCAGATCCGCCGTAAAAGAGAGCCTGCCTTCTTTATTGTTCCGCCTGATCATCTCCTCCAAACCTGGTTCATATATAGGGATATCGCCTTTGCGCAAGCGCTTAATCTTGGATTCATCACTATCCATGCATATTACCGTATTGCCAAGATCGGCCAAGCATGCGCCGGTAACAAGCCCCACATACCCGGAACCGATTATCCCTAATCTCATATTGACCCCTTCCTGTCTAATATATAGATATGGTTAAAATTATATCATAATATAATTATTGGTAACAAGTTAAATTTAGGCGGGTTCAGGTCCGTTATTGAGCACCTGTCGAACCAAATCGGGGCCTGGAATATGTGCGTTTCAGGCCAATTGAATATTCCGGGAAAGCCTTCAGCTTCATGACGAACCAGACACTCTGGTCCCCCATATCCTTTATATTATAGGTAAGTTCGGCTATCCAGCAGTGGAGGTCCCTATCGATAGTGTATTCCTGCTCTTCGAAAGAGGCCTTTTCCGCGTTGTATCTTCCATAAGCGCGGAACTTCCACTTTTCATTTATCTTATAATTCCCGTCAAACGTGACCAGGTTAGTCCTGCCGGTGCCCGCATTCTCATACCTGTGCCCTATAGCGACGGACCATTTATCGTCTCTATGCACTACCAGGTCTATGCTCTCGGTCTGGACGTCGTACTTTTTGGTATTGATGCTCATCTTGGAGAGAAGATACGCCCAGCTGTAAGGGATAAGTTCGAGCTCGAGGTCTACGGTCTTGAATTTCTCGTAATAGGTCGCCAGGCTGTGTTTTTTCAGCCTGAACGCATAATCGGTGCTGATTATCAGCGTTGCCAGGTCGACCGATTTCATCTGGTCACCTTCCAGCCTTTTCGTCTGGAGCCTGTTCTCAACGGCAAATCTTATCCCGTTCTGTTTATCGCGCGCGTCGATCTCATCGAATTGTATAAGATTATCCGGCGAGATCGTCGGCTGGTGCGTAAAATAGTAATTTGCCGTCGGAGTGATTATATGCCTTAGCTTATTAATATCGAGGCCGAGCACGTTGGTCTCAACGTCGTATATCTTATAAAATTTTATCGAATTGTCCACGCCGGCGTTGAAGACAGTCCTTACCTGGTTCGTCGTTCCCCACTTGTTCCTGGAATAATATGTATTCTCTATGCCGCCGTAAGGGGTCACGCTCAAAGCCTTGAAAAATCTCGCCGCGTAAGAGAGCTGGTTATTCACATCCACCCTCACCGAGCCTATGTCTTTCTGCCACGAACTTGTGCCGGTATTATCATACGTCTGATTAAGATACCCGGCGCTGGCTTTCGCCTGATAATATATGGGGAGATCCTTTATTATCCTGTTGTTCGGTATGTCTATGCTGTATTCCGGCAGGCGTTCGACGACGCTGTTGAAATCGTCAAAACGCTTCCTCAAAAGAAACTGCGTCGAAAAGTCCGTCTTCTGGGTAATAACAGATATATAGCTGTCCGGCCTGTCCCCGAGCTCCTCGTATTCATTATAGAAGTAATCTTTTATGAAATTCCTGTCACTCAATTTATTGAATTCGACTAAAGCGGCCGTATCCTCTTCTATATCCCAACGATGCCTTAACTGGACGCGGTATTTAGATCTCTTTTCGCCCATATCTCTGTAAACCAGGTAATTTTCATAAGTATAATAGAACTTTACGGCGCCATTGCCTACTCTTTTGGTATCGTAGTAGTGATTTATACCCATCCCCAACCCCTTCTTCGACCTGTAATCCAGAAGGATGTCGCCGCGGTTGAGATCGTCGAGGTAATATCTGATCGAAGTGAGCGCGTAGTATCCCCACTCCTTGCTCTCTCCGGGTATGACCGTAACATGGGTCTTCCCCTGATTCAACGGCTGCACATAGTAAGGCATGTAAAGGACGGGTATATTGCCGGCGAATAACAATATGTGTTTGGCCACGACCTTATCGTCCAGATATATCTTCACTTCCCGGGACTGGACGCGATAGTGGGGTTTATCGAGGTTACAGGTCGTGAAATAGCCCCTCTCCATATTGACCTGTTCCTTGTTGGCGAGCTTATCGACTTGTTGGGCCCTGCCGTAGAACGGCTTGGCGTCGACATACCCGTCGACGATAGACCCTTTTCTCGTATCGAAATTATACGATATCCTGTCGCCTGTCATGTAGGCGTCTTTTTGGGTTACCTTAACGTTACCGGAAGCTTCGCCTTCCCTCGTATCGAGATGGACCGTTATCCGGTCGCAAGTGAGAACTACGTCTTTATATGTTATTGAGATATTGCCGGTCCCGACGACTTCCTGTTTTTCCTGGAAGTACTCGACTCTATCTCCGTTGACGACGATGGGTTCTTTAGCCCCAAATTCCGGCCCTGCGGATACCGGAGGGGTTACGGCAGGCTCAGGTTCGGAGGGCGGAAGCTTATCCTCTTCTATGACGGCTTCCGGAGCCGGCTCTTCTGTGCGGACCGGCGGCTCGCCCTCTTCTTCTACAGCGGCCTTCGGCTCCTCGGGTTTCGGCTCTTCAGCCTTCAACTCTTCGGGTTTCTCGGCTTGAGGCGCTTCGCGCGCGGAGGGCTCTTCCTGGGGCTTTTTCTCCTCGGCAAGGCGGACTTGCTCAAGCTTCGCTTTGCGCTCCTCCTCTTTCCGGACAAGCTCTTCCCGGCGCTGCCTCTCCTGTTCAAGCCCGGCGTCTTCTATCTTTTTAGCCTCAAGCTCTTTAAGCCGCGCTCCCTCTTCTTTTGTAACGGCGGCCTTTGATTTTGTCTCTAATCGTTTCTTTGCGGAGTTCAGGAGGTTTGTCACATTTTTATCATTCGGGTCGATCTCCAGCGCCTTTTCCCACAGTTCAACGGCCTTATCATACATCTTTGCGTCATAGTAGATCCTGCCTGCGCGGACACGGTCCTCTTTGATCCTGATCGCCCTGTAATCGTATTCGTTCTTATTGGAGGCGGCTGCGGATACATCCGGGGCCTGGATAGCGAGGGAAAGGCAAAAGAGCGCAACGATCAGAACAGTGCGCGCTGATAGTGAACCATGATCTATAACCGGCACATTGTTATTTTTTAGGAACACTCTGCCAATCCTTTTAGACTCTAACCTGGTTAGAATTGTCCTTTTAACCTGCTTCCATGGTAAATTTTCTTCGCCCAGCCATAGAAGATTCCCCCGAGGCGTTCGTGCTTAAGCGGGGCGTCGAAAATCGCGAGCGGGCACGGTTTTTTGCCATAATTATTCTATGCGCAAAAAGAGCGAGCGATTTTCCGAGCGAAATTTTCACGCTGGGAAAATTTCGCGTCCCCGCGAAGCACAACGCCGAGAGGGGAATTTTCCCGATAGGGCGAAAAAATTTAATTCTCACTATTATACTCTTTTTTATATTCATATACAACATTTTTGCCGGCTCTTTTCGCCCTATAGAGCGCCGCGTCGGCTTTTTCTATCAGATCGTCCACCTCGACGGAATCATCGGGATAAGCCGCTATACCGATGCTTATCGTTATGTTCAATTTTTCGTCATACGCCCTGAATACCTTCTCGGCGACTTTTTTCCGTATCCTCTCGGCCACAAGCCTCGCCCCTTCTATGCCTGTCTCCGGAAGGACGAGCGCAAACTCTTCGCCGCCGTACCTGCAGGCCAGGTCTATCTCCCTGACGCTCCCTTTTATCAGGTCTCCCAGCTCCTTCAATATGACGTCCCCGACCAGATGGCCGTAAGTATCGTTGGTATGCTTGAAATCATCTATATCGGCCATAATAAAGGCAAATTTGAATTTATACCTGCCGGATCTCTGCATCTCCTCGGTCGCCCTCTCGTAAAAATATTGCCGGACATAGAGACCCGTAAGGGAATCCGTCATGGCCAGTTTTTCAACCGTCTCATAAAGGAAGACCTTCTT